>NZ_AKJJ01000036.1:0-115929 GCF_000282395.1 Pseudomonas sp. GM55
TCAGGCGCCGGTTCTGTGGCGAAAAAATCTTTGTCAGTTCCATTAACAAATGTCCTGCGGTATCAGCAACCCGTGTTCGCCCCAAGCGCTGCCAGCACCTGTGACGAACTCAAAGACGGGGATTAAGGCGCGCAGGAATTTGTTTGTATGTAGGACGCTTCTTTTTTTGAGGCGGATTGATCGACACAATCGCGATCGACGTAGCGGCTCTGTCTTTTTTTTTGTTTTAGAGGACGGAAGATACGTGGGTACTGGGGGGAGCGAGTCCTGAAACAGGAGTAAACCTGTTTCAGGACTAGACAAAATGGCACGCAGCGGCCATCAATTTCCGGTTTGCTTGTTCAATGCCGCTTCCGCCGCAGCGATATCAGCCTGGCGCTTGACGATCATGTCACCCACTGGCGGCCCCTGGAACCGTCGTGCTTCAAAACCGAACCAGACGATGGCGGTCAGGATCAGAAAACCGATGGTGATGTACAGCGCCCAATCGTTCGGTGGCTGGATGCCGATGACGAAGATGATGATCATCGACAGGATCGAGAGGATGGCGAACACCGAGTACCAGAAGCGCCCCATGTTCCATGGCCCCATGGTCGGCCACTTCGACGTCCCGTAGGTAAACAGGCCGAGCACGATGGGAATGGCGAAGGAGAAGAACAGGAAGATCACCGTGCAGGACACCACGATGGTATAGACCGGCGTTGCCCCGATCGAGATCACCGAAGATCCCCAGTCGAACAGCACCGCGAGGGTGGCACCGGTCCAGATGGCCGCGACCGGGCTGCGATGGGTCGATGAAACCGAGGACAGCGCTTTTGAGCAGGGCAGGCCACCGTCCCGGGAGAACGCGAAGATCATGCGCGAAACCGAGGTCACGGTGGCCAGTCCGCAGAGCACCTGCGAGATGAAAATCGCCACGTACAGCACGTCCCGAAGCAACGGGTTCACTTGCGTATTCATGGCCCAGAAAAACACGTTCCAGCCTTGTTTGGCCGCCTCGTCCATGCTCGGCAGCATCAGCACGAACGCGCTGAGCATCAGCCAGCCGAACAGCAAAGACCAGACCACCGACATGACCATGCCACGGGGCACCGACATGGCCGCATTGCGGGTTTCCTCGGAGGTGTGCGCAGAGGCGTCATAACCGGTGATGGTGTAGATCGGCAACAGCAGGCCAAGCATGAAAATCCAGCCGTTCGAGACCTGCGGCCAGACGCTGCCGCCCACCTCGCCGGAATAGTTGTTGAAGGTCCACAACCGGGCGAATTCGTAGCTGGGTGCCGAGATCAGGCAGACGATGGTCAGCGCCAGCGCCGTGGCGAAAATCAGGTAGCCGGAGAAGTCGGTGAGCTTGGCGGTGAGTCCGATGCCCAGGTGGTTGCACAAGGCCTGCAGGCCGGTGAGGATCGCCAGGAAAATCACCCTGACCGTGGTCGTGTCCTCCATGCCCAGTGCCGGTCCGAAGGCCCCGAAAAAGAAGTAATAGGTGCCGACGTTGATCGCCCCGAGCACCGTGACCAGCCCCAGCAGGTTGAACCACGCGGTCAGCCAGCCCGTGAAGCGGTTACCCAGGATCGAGCCCCAGTGGTACAGGCCGCCAGCGGTGGGGTAGGCTGAGGAAATCTGCGCCATGGCCATGGCGAACACCCCGGAGATCAGGCAGCCGATCGGCCAGCCGATGCCGATGGATATACCCCCCGCGCCCGAGGTGCCCTGGGCCAGGGAGTTGATGCCACCCGAGAGGATGCAGATGATCGAAAAGGAAATGGCAAAGTTGGAGAAAACGCCCATTCGTCGTGACAGTTGCTGGGCATAGCCCATGCTGTGCAGCACTTTGACGTCATCGTCGTGCGCGTCGGTGCCGGGCTGGCTTGCTGGGTTCATGATGTGTGCCCCTTCAGGTTTTGGACAGGCCGAACTGAGCCGCCGTAGGCTCGACCTTGGTTTTCTGTAGGAGCGAGCTTGCTCGCGATGAACGTCAACGATGACGCGGGGAGCCTGACACCCCGCGTCATCCTCAAGTCCATCGCGAGCAAGCTCGCTCCTACAGACGGCCGTGAAACGCCGCGTCGAAAATCCTTGCCACGCCGTCCCGGGTCAATGGCAGCGGGTTGCCGCCGGCGGAGGGGTCGACAATCGCCATGTCCGCGATCAGATCGGCCTGCCGGTCATCCACGCCCAGTTCAACCAGGGTATGGGGCACGCCGATGTCCTTGCGCAGCTTGAGGACGAAGGCCTGGAAACTGTCGAATCCCGGGGAGGGCAGGCGCAGGTACGCCGCCAGGCGGGTGATGCGCTCCTCGATGGCCGTGCGATTGAACTGCAGGACATAGGGCATGAAGGTGGCGTTGGTCATGCCGTGATGGGTGTCGTACAGCGCGCCCACCGGATGCGAGAGCGCATGCATTCCGCCCAGGCCTTTCTGGAATGCCGTGGCGCCCATCGCCGCCGCCGCGAGCATCTGCGCGCGCGCCTCAAGGTCCGACGGCGTGTGTACTGCCTTCACCAGTGAATTGGCCACCAGGCGCATGCCTTCCACGGCAATGCCATCGGCCAGGGGGTGAAAGCCGGGGGCGCAGTACGCTTCCAGGCAGTGGGAGAATGCATCCATGCCGGTGCCGGCGGTGATTTTGGCCGGCATGCCGACGGTGAGGGCCGGGTCGCTGATCACCACGCGCGGCATCATTTTCGGGTGGAAGATGATGCGTTTGGTGTGGGTGCGCTCGTCGATGATCACCGCCGCACGACCGACTTCGGAACCGGTTCCCGCCGTGGTTGGCACCGCAATGACCGGGGCGATGCGGCTGTCGTCGGCGCGGGTCCAGTAGTCGCCGATGTCTTCGAAGTCCCAGACCGGGCGGGTCTGGCCGCTCATGAAGGCAATCAGCTTGCCCATGTCCAGGCCACTGCCGCCGCCGAAGGCGATCACGCCGTCGTGCCGGCCGGCACGCCAGGCGTCGAGCCCGCCAGCCAGGTTGGCTTCTACCGGGTTGGGCTTGAGGTCACAGAACAGCGCGACGCCAAGGCCGGCGGCGCGCAACGCGTCCAGGGCCGCCGTGGTGATCGGCGCGCGCGCCAGGCCGCTGTCGGTCACCAGCAACGGCCGCTGGATACCCTGGCTGCGACAGACGTCGGCCAGTTCGGCGATGCGCCCGACACCGAAACGAACGCTCGTGGGGTAGTTCCAGTTTCCTGTCAGGTTCATGGTCTACACCTCGTGACGCAGATGAAAGGATTTGGCCCGGGTCAGGTGCTCGTAGCCCAATGGCGACAGAGTGACGCCGCGCCCGCTGTGCTTCACGCCGGTCCAGGCCAGTGCCGGATCCAGGTAATCGCAGCGGTTCATGAACACTGTGCCGGTGGCGATTTCGTTGCCCAGGCGCTCGGCCGCTGCGAGGTCCTGGGTCCAAATGGAAGCGCTGAGCCCGAATTCGCTGTCGTTCATCAAGGCAATGGCCTCGTCATCGCTGGCCACCGGCATGATGCCGACCACCGGGCCAAAGCTTTCGTCGCGCATGACCGACATTTGATGGGTGACATCGACCAGGACCTGCGGCGCGAGGTAGGCGCTGCCCGGTACGTCGGCGGCAAATGCCTGCGGATCGATCAGCGCCGTCGCACCCTGGGCCAGCGCTTCGGCGATCTGGCCACGAACGAAGAATGCGGCGCCCGGTGTCACCAGCGGACCGAGGGTAGTGGCTTCGTCCAGCGGGTTGCCCAGCACGTACTGGCGTGTCAGTTCGGCGAAGCGCTCGACAAACACCGGGAAGATTTTCTGGTCGACGTAGATACGTTCCACGGCGCAGCAACTCTGCCCGGAATTGAAGAAGCTGCCGTCCACCAGATTTTCCACCGCATGTTCAAGGTTGGCGTCTGCGCGGACATAGGCCGGGTCTTTTCCGCCGAGCTCCAGGCCCATGCCGAGAAATTGTCCGCTGGCGGCGCTTTCCATGACTTTGCCCGCCTCCACGGAACCGGTGAAGTTCACTTGCTGCACACGCCCGGAAGCAATGATCGCCCCGGTCGATACATGGTTGAGCAGCAGATTCTGGAACAGCCCCTCGGGCAGTTTTGCGCGACGCATGGCCTCGGCAAAACGCTCGCCCACCAGCAGCGTCTGGGACGCATGTTTGAGGATCACGCTGTTGCCGGCCATCAGCGCCGGGATAATCGTGTTCACCGCCGTCAGATAGGGGTAGTTCCACGGAGCGACGACCAGCACCGTGCCCAGCGGCTCGCGTTTGATATAGCGTCGAAATCCCGCGACAGGCTCGGGTTCTACCCGGTCAAGGACCTGCGGCGCGATGGCGATCATGTGCCGGGCGCGTTCGGCAAAACCGCGCAGTTCGCCGGCGCCATAACGCACCGGTCGGCCCATCTGCCAGGCCAGCTCCGGCACGATGTCCGCCTGCATCGACAGCATCGCGTCCACCGCGGCAGTGCAAAACGCTGCGCGTTCGCTCAGTGAGCGGCGTTGCCATGACGCCTGTGCACTGGCAGCGGCCGTCAGCGCCTGTTCGACCTGCGCCGCATCGGCCACCTCGCGTTCGACGTACACCCGGCCATCGACCGGGGAGATCAGTTGAACCGTCTCAGTCATGATGTTCTCAATAGCGCTCGAAGCCGCGCTGCAATTCCCAGTCGGTGATTCGCCGGTCGTACTCTTTCTGCTCCCACTCGGCGGTGTGCACGTAATGGTCGACCACCTCATCGCCGAACGCCTTGCGCAACATGCTGGAGGCCTTGAGTGCGGCGCTCGCCTCGCGCAGGGTCTTGGACACTTCCGGCAAATGCTCATCCAGGTAGGCGTCACCTTCGAACGGCGGGGCGAGGTCGAGCTTCTCGTCGATACCGGCCAGGCCCGCCGCGATCAATGCGGCGAAGGCCAGATAGGGGTTGAGGTCGGCGCCACCGATGCGGCATTCGATGCGGATGGCTTTGCTGCCTTCGGCGCACAAGCGAAAGCCGGCGGTGCGATTGTCGCGGCTCCACACCGCCCGCGTTGGCGCAAAAGTGCCAGCCTGAAAGCGCTTGTAGGAGTTGATATAGGGCGCGAGAAAGCAGGTGATGTCGTTGGCGTACCTGAGCTGCCCGGCGACCCAGGCACGCATCAGTTTCGACATGCCGAACTCGGCTTTGGCATCGAAGAACAGCGGCTTTTTGGCGTTCTTGTCCCACAGCGAATTATGGATGTGGCTGCTGGAACCGGCGGCGTCGTAGCGCCACTTGGCCATGAAGGTGATCGCCTTGCCCTGCAACTGGGCGATCTCTTTGCAGGCGTGCTTGATGATGACGTGGTGGTCGGCCATGGTCATGGCATCGGCGTAGCGGATGTTGATCTCTTCCTGGCCCGGGCCCCATTCCCCCTTGGAGTTTTCCACGGGAATGCCCGATGCCTGCAGATGCTTGCGAATCGCCCGCAGCACCGGCTCTTCGCGGGTGGTCTGGAGGATGTTGTAGTCCTCGATGTAATGGCCGGCGGTTTTCGGTTTGTGATAGTTGCGCTCGTGGATCGCCTCGTAGCTCTCATCGAACAGATAGAACTCGAGTTCCGAGGCAAACATGCCGGTATAGCCGCGCGCGTGCAGGCGCTCGACCTGTTTTTTCAGAATCGCCCGAGGGCTGTGGGGCAGGTCCTGGCGATGGTGATGATCGAGTACGTCGCACAGCACCAGCGCCGTGCATTCAAGCCAGGGCACGCGCCGCAGGGTGGACATGTCTGGCTTGAGCACGAAATCGCCGTAGCCTTTGCTCCAACTGGCCGCGGCGTAACCCGGCACCGGCTCCATGTCGATGTCATCGGCCAGCAGGTAGTTGCAGCAGTGGGTTTCTTCGTGGCCGCTGTCGATGAAAAACTCGACCTGGAATCGTTTGCCGACCAGGCGTCCCTGCATGTCGATCATGCAGACCAGCACGGTATCGATTTCGCCGGCAGCCGCGGCGCGTTTGAGTGCATCAAAACTGAGGAGGGGCTCGGTCATCACGTCAATCCTGCGTGAAAGGTTTGGGCCAGTCTGAGATCGCTGTTGCAGACGCTCTCCAGAAACACCCAAAACCTGCAGAACCGAGCATCATGAGCAACGAGTAGTTCCAAGCTTAGCCTACCGTTGCAAACTGTGAGTTTTGCCAGGTGAAAGCCAACGCACGACCGAAATGGCGCATGAGGTTTGATGCTGAACGCTGAACGCTGAACGCTGAACGTTGAACGTTGAACGCTGAACCCTGTAGGAGCGAGCTTGCTCGCGATGGTCGTTAACGATTACGAGGGGCTACTGGCTAATCGCAGTGCTCTTGAGTTCTTCGCGAGCAAGCTCGCTCCTACAGGTACAGGTACAGGTACAGGTACAGGTACAGGTACAGGTACAGGTACAGGTACGGGCGCCTTCACTCCGGCAACCCGGCCAGCCGCAGTCCATCGACGAAACGGGCGAAGTCCTCGGGCCGTTGAATGGGTAACCAGTCCTTGAGGGTGGCGAGGCGCAAAGAGGGATCGAGCTCTCGCAGGCGTTGCATCGCCCACTTCGCTTTATCCATACGCCCGCCGAGTGCATGACTGGCTGCCACCAGCGTCGCCGCGGGCAGCAGGCTGGGCAGGTTGCCCAGTGCCTTTTCCGCCCAGTCTGCTGCGACATCGAAGTGCCCGGCGAAGAAATGCGCGAGTGCCATCCCGACTTGCATCCTGAACATTTCCGGATCCAGCGGGCTCAAGCGAACGGCATGGTTCAAATGCTCGATGGCGGCGTCTGTTTCACCGTGCAGCGCCCGCAGGATACCGCCCAGAAACCAGGCGGGGGCGAGGTTGGGATTGAGCAGGCGCGCCCTGTCGAGCAGTGCGATGCCGCCGTCGATTTCACCGGCGAGATGGCTCAGTGCATGTCCGCCGCGTGTCAGTGCGACCGCATCGTCCCGGCCGAGGGCCACCGCCAGACGCGCCAGCCGTATGCCCTCGGTGACTTCTGCAGGCCGATCGATCATCCAGCCATTGATCTTGCGCCAGAAGTGGCACCAGGCGGCCATGCCATAGGCCGAGGCGAATTCCGCGTCGAGTTCGATGGCCTTGTAAAACATCGGCAGTGCCTGCTCGATGGCTTCCCGGCTGCCGCTGTGCAGTTTTGCCATGCCGCGCAGGTAATAGTCGTAGGCGTCCAGGCTTTCCGTCGGCTTGCGCTTGGCGCGTTCGATTTCCGCCCGTTCCAGTTGCGGCGCGATCGCGCCGACGACGCTTTCGGCAATCTGGTCCTGCAGCTCGAAGATATCGTCGAGCGTGCCTTCGAAGCGCTCCGCCCAGATGTGCGTCCCGCTCGTCGCGTCGATCAGTTGCCCGGTAATGCGCACCTTGTTCCCGCACTTGCGCACGCTGCCTTCGAGCACGTAGCGAACGCCCAGCTCCTGGCCGACACCCTGGGCGTCCACCGCCCGGCCCTTGTAGGTGAAGCTCGAATTGCGCGCGATGACGAACAGCCAGCGAATACGCGACAGGGCAGCGATGATGTCCTCCACGACGCCATCGGCGAAATATTCCTGCTCCGGATCGCCGCTCAGGTTCTGGAAGGGCAGGACGGTGATCGAGGGCTTATCCGGCAGGACGAGGGTAGAGGAGGGGATTTGTTTCGGGGCGACGGTCGAGTCTTCATCGATGTCAGGCTGTCGCGCTTGCCCGGTCATCTCACCGTTGATCCGGCCAACGAAGCGGTAGCCCTTGCGGGCGACGGTGCGCACCAGGCGCTGTTCCTCCCCGGTGTCACCGATGGCCTTGCGCACCGCATTGATGTGGCTGGTGATCGTCGATTCCGAAACGATCCGGCCACCCCATACCGCGGTGAGCAATTCGTCCTTGCTGACGACCCGATCGGGGTTGTTGACGAACAGCAGCAACAGGTCGAAGACCTGCGGTCCGACGGCCACGACTTGCCCGCGCAGGGTCAGCTCCCGGCGCTCCTGATCGAGTACGTAGTCTTCAAACGCGAATGGCAAGTTGAGCATCCCCTGGCGAAGCGCCCTCAACTCCGTGTTCCAGGCGGCTGGCGGTTGGTAACAGGGGAAGATGATAAGGCAGCTCGACATCCGCTGCACAGTCTGCGGCAAGGGCGGCTGGAGCAGCCTCAGTAGCCTTGGACATAAATCCAAGCGTTCGCCAAGGCAAACCCAAGCCCGGCGCAAGGACTTGCCCGGTGCGCGCAGGCAATCTCTCTACACCGACGCAATGGTTGCGTTCGACAAGTGGAGAGAAAAAACCATGAAGATCGTCGTCATCGGAGGCTCCGGCCTCATCGGATCGAAACTTGTGAACACCCTGCGCGAGCGAGGCCATGAGGCGCTCGCCGCCAGCCCCAGCACGGGCGTGAACAGCATCACCCGCGAAGGCCTGGCCGAAGCGATGGATGGCGCTGATGTGGTGGTCGACGTGGCGAACGCGCCGTCGTGGGAAGACCAGGCCGTTCTCGATTTCTTTGAAACGTCGAGCCGTAACCTGCTGGCCGCCGAAGCCGCTGCCGGGGTTCGTCATCATGTTGCCCTGTCGATTGTCGGCAGCGAACGGCTTCCCGATACCGGCTATTTCCGGGCCAAGGTCGCGCAGGAAGCCCTTATCAAGGCGTCCGGCATGCCTTACTCCATTTTGCGTGCCACGCAGTTCTCCGAGTTTGCCGGCGGCATTGTCCAGTCGTTCGCCGTTGGCGAGGAAATTCATGCTTCGCCGGCGCTGATCCAGCCGATCGCGTCCGACGACGTGGTAGCGGCGCTGGCCGATGTCGTGCTGGCAGCACCGGTCAATGGCACGGTTGAAGTCGGCGGCCCGGAAACCATGCCGATCGATGAACTGGCCAGGCGTTATCTGCGGGCGACCCAGGACAGCCGCAAGGTCGTGCCGGACGTGCATGCGCGTTACTTCGGTGCCGTGCTCAACGATCAATCGCTGGTCACCGGCAAGAATGCACGCCTGGGGGCGATCCGCTTCGACGACTGGCTGGCCCGGTCGACAGCGCAGTAACGGATCTCACCTCACATTTCCCTACGCACCCAGGAGAAATCCAATGGTTACCCGATTGCTTATGGCCGCTGTCTTTGCAGCGCTCTCGATCAGCGCGTCGGCCGCCGAGCCGCCCCCCGGCAAGGTGACGGTGGTGTTTGACCGTCCCATTCCCAACATCCCTGGCAAGAGCATGAGGGGCGTGGTCGTCGAGTATGGGCCGGGTGCCGCGTCGCCGGCCCACACCCATCCGAAGACGGCCTTCATCTACGCAACGGTGCTGGAGGGCTCGTTTCGCATCCAGGTCAAAGGCCAGCCGGAAAAGATCTACAACGTCGGCGAAAACTTCGTAGAGGAGCCAGGCTCCGTGCACCTGGTCAGCGCCAACGCCAGCGACACCCAGCCTGCACGCCTGTTGGCGGTGTTCGTCCTCGACACCGACGAAAAGGTGCTTGTGACACCGATCAAACAGTGAGCCGACCAACGCGCTCATGAGGGCTCGACAGCCGGGCGGCAGGCCCTGCCGCCCTGTGGCTGCTGGAGTACAAGGCACTGCACAGGAAATGAAAAAATGAACTCGCTCCAGGACAACGCGGCCATTGCCGCCAGCACCAGCCCCCCGGGCGGCGTGGCACGACGTAGCCGGCGCAAGTCCATCGGCCTGTTGCTGTGCGTCAGTGCCCTGGTGGTCGTGGCGGCCTGGGGGGCGCTGGCGTTTTCAAGTGGCGTGACCTCGACCGACAACGCCTATGTCCGCGGGGACGTCACCTCGCTGGCCGCCAAGGTCGCCGGCTATGTCACGGCGCTGGAGGTCGAGGACAACCAGACCGTGCACGCGGGAGATGTGCTGTTTCGGATCGATGACCGCGACTATCGCGCCAGACTCGCGCAAGCCGAGGCCAATGTCAGCGCCGCCCAGGCGCGCCTGACCCATGTCGATGCACAGGTCCAGCTTCAGCATGCGCTGATCCGGCAGGCCGAAGCACAAAGACGCTCGGCCACCGCCGACATGAGCCTGGCGACCAAGACCCACGACCGCAGCCGCAAGTTGATTGTCAGCAACGCAGTCAGCCAGGCACTGGTCGATGAAACCGGCACGGCGCAATCCAGAGCCGCCGCCTCGGTATCGGCCGCTTCGGCAACGGTCGAGGCGCAACAGCAAAACATCGCGGTGTTGGTGGCCGAAAGAGAGGCGGCCGTGGCGGCTGTGAGCCAGGCACAGGCCGCCCGCGATCTCGCCCGGATCGATCTCGAGCACACCGTGGTGCACGCGCCGGTCGATGGCGTGGTCGGTAACCGTCAGGTTCGCCTCGGCCGCTTTGTCACGCCGGGCGTATCCCTGCTCGATATCGTGCCGGTCAACGATGTGTGGGTCGTGGCGAACTTCAAGGAAACCCAACTCGAACAGATTCGCCCTGGCCAGCACGTGCGCGTCACGGTCGATGGCTACCCCGATGCAGCACTCAATGGTGTGGTCGACAGCTTCGCACCGGGCAGTGGCTCGGCGTTCAGCCTGCTGCCGCCCGACAACGCCACGGGAAACTTTGTGCGTGTCGTGCAGCGTGTTCCGGTGAAAATCCGCCTGGCCGGCAACCCGCTGCCGGGGCGCATCGTGCCGGGTCTGTCCGCACGGGTGGAGGTATCGCAAGGAGCCGGCTCATGAACAGCGTTGCCTGCGCCACGCCGAGTAGCACCAGGGCGACGACCGGCATCCTGCTCATCGCGGGCATCGTGCTGGCGGCATTGACGGAAGCGATCGCCAGCACCGTGCTGGCTCTCGGTCGCAGCGACATCATCGGCGACACCCATGCCACGCCCGACGAGTTCGCCTGGCTGGATGTCGGCTACATCGCGCTCAAACTGATCGGGTTCATGCTCGCCCCTTGGCTGATGCAGCGGTTTACTGCGCGAAACGCGATCATCGGCGCCACCCTGGTCATGGGCCTGGCGTGCGCAGTGGCTGCCATCACCGCTCGGCTGGAGTTGCTGATTGCACTTCGCATCCTGCAAGGCTTCGCCGGCGGTACTTTGCTGGTGGCGGGCCAAGCGATCATCTTTCGCGCCTATCCGCGCGCGCTTCAGCCGATCCTGCAAGCCCTGTTCGCCATGGCGGCCGTGGTTGCGTCCGCGACCCTCGCACCGGCCTTGCAAGGGTGGTTGATCGACAGCCAGTCCTGGACCTGGATCTTCTTCAGCGTGGTGCCGCTGGCCCTGGCGGCGGCCGGCCTCTTGCTCATCGCCGAACACCCCGTGCCTGCCCGGGTCCGGCAACGCTCGTTCGACTGGCTCGGGTTCTCGCTGCTCTCTGCGGCCCTGTTCTGCTTCACCTACGTACTCAGCCAAGGCAGCCGCTGGGACTGGTTCGAGGAACCGCGCATCCTGGTGCTGACGGTGATCGGTGCCGCCGCGCTGCTGGCCTTTCTCGGCCAACAGGTTCTGGCCAACGGCCAAGGGCTGCTCGACTTCAGCCTGTTCAGATCAAGCGATTTCACCTTTGCTTTTTGCGTCAGTTTCGTTGCCGGTGCCGCTCTGTTCGGCAGTGCGTACCTGATCCCGGCGTTCGCCCTGTCGGTACTCGCGTTCACACCGACCGATGCCGGTTTGCTGCTGTTGCCCAGTGGCGGTTTTTTTGTCGGCTCGCTGCTCATCGCTGCCTATCTGTTCAAGGTACGCCGCGTGCCGCCGGTGGCGACCGTGCCCTTGGGCATCCTGCTGATCATGGTGGCGATGTGGATGCTGTCCGGCTCCACCAGCGAAAGCGGCAGCGGAGACATGATGGCGGCCATCCTGCTGCGCGGCCTGGGTCTTGGCTTCCTGTTTCTGTCGATCACGCTGATCGCCTTCAGTCACCTCAACAGCCGCAACCTGGCCAGCGGCATCGGCCTGTTCAATACAGGGCGTCAGTTGGGGGGCTTGATGGGGGTCGCCGGGCTACAGACCTTGATCGACCATCAGGTGGTCAGCAATGGCGTGGTCCTGGGCGCCAACGTCACCCCGGGAGGGCACGCGCTCATCGAACGGCTGATGACCACAAGCGCGATGCTGGCAGGGAAGGGCATGGATCAGGTGGCCGCTGGCCGGGCAGCCACCAGCCTGCTGGGCAAAGCGGTGTCAGGTCAGGCCACGGTGATTGCCTTCGATACGGCATTCTTCGCCGTGGCCCTGCTGTTTGTCTTTGCCGCGCCCATCTTGGTCGGCATCAAGATTGGCCTCTCGCGATACGCGAAAGTGCATGAGCAAGCGGCGAGTTGATGACCTACTCACTGTAGGAGCGAGCTTGCTCGCGATGGACTCAAGAGCGCCGCGTTTAGCCAGTAAACACGCGTAATCGTTAACGTCCATCGCGAGCAAGCTCGCTCCTGCAATGAGGGGGGCATTCAGGCCTCGCTGATCTGGCTCACACTGGTGATCTGCCCATTCCACACCATCTCGTAATGCGCCGTCTGCACAATCGACGAAACCGGACGCGGCGTCATCATTGCCCAGCAATGACTGCCCGGCATCCGCACCGAGTGATATCGCAGACCGGGACAACCGGCGTCCCGCACCGCCCGCCCCAGGACACGGGAGTGGCTGTAGTCGTCCGGCGCATACACAGGATCGCTTATCGGCAGGGCCGCAGCGTCCTTCATCCCGCCATTGCCAAAGGCGCAGGTCAACCCACGAAACACAAAGCGCTCATAGTTCAGGCTCGGCACCTTCGACCAGTACAGGGCCTGGTGATGCCGTACTTCGGCCAACGCCGCTTCCATCGAATCCGCCAGGTACAACACACCAAAACTGCCATCACTGAAGCGCGAACCTGCCGGGTTAACGTGGGTAAACGGCGCGATAGCGTAAGAACAACCCGCAATTCCGAACGGAATCTCGCTGCGCGCAATCAACTCAATCTGACCCAGCTCATTCTTCAACCGCGGATTGGTCAGCGCCTGAATCTCGAACAACACTTCAAATTCATCCGCGTCTGCCACGTCATCAAACAACGCAATGGGCGGAAACTTCGAATTGACCAGGCGATAGGCCTGCAAAGACTGGCCGGCAAACACCGCCAGTTCACTGACCATCACCATTGCGCCCCCCGCAACATGTCGATGCGGCGGAAGGTTTCATACAGCGAAATCATGTCGCCCTGCGCCATGATCTCCAGCGGCGAACGCCCGTTGAAAAACTCGTTGTCGTTGGTCATCGAGGCAAAGCCATACACGTTGTCCGGGTTGTCGAACACCAGCCGCAACGTCGCATGAATGTTCAGCACAAAACTGATGCGCTGCATCTGGTCCGCATCCAGCGCCACCGCCCAATCCGGGTCACTCTGGCGGGCGCGGGTGTAGGTGCTGCGGGAAATGCGCAGGATGCGACAGGCCTGATCGCCGGTGGCCTTCCACTTTTCCAGAATGCCCACGGCGGCGCGCAGGCCGGTGACGCATTGGCTTTTTGTGAAGGATTGAGCCTGGATGGGGACGGCCATGTTTGTGTGCTCGATTTGCATCTGTAGATTTAAATGTAGGTATATTGAATCTATAGAGCAATATTGGTGCGACCAATGGGCAAAGGATCCCGGCGCGCCAATGCGATAGAGCTGCGATTTTGCTTAGGAGATGCGTTACTGAAATCGGCAATGCAGGTCTGGAAAAACATCCTGGGCAAACCAGGCGGAACAACTGTAGATTTTTTCGGCAAAGGGGGGGGATTCAGGTAAGCCCATGACGGTAGGGCAGCGAAGGTATCAACTGATAGCGAGGTCTGTTTGGAGGCAAAAGCTTGACTGAATGTGTTACAGCATCGCCTCAAAAGCTGAAACATCCGGTGCATCATGATTGCCGACGGTGGTTCTTCACATTTCATTTCACATAGATAATCGTTTAGAAAGCCTTAAATTGTTGGGTGATAGGTGATTTTGTAGAGGTTCTTAACGGGGTTACCTTCATATTTTTTGCACAAATTTTCTGAAGTGTCTTTAGAGGTAAAAGTGCCAATCGCCAACTAATACAGATCAGGCACCCGTGTTCAATTACTTCGCTGCAGTGCCCTCAATCACCGCCTGCAACTTGCCCAACAATCGGGTTACCCGCCGCTTTCCCATTGGGAATAAACGCCGCACTGCCATTTTCCTTTGAATGAAACAACCGGGCGCCGTTGTTGGGTTTGGTGGTGATCAGTTGATGGTCCGCCGTCAGATAATCCAGCGGCAATTGATGGAGGTCCTTGTACTGCTCCACGATGATGGTGCGGTCTGGATTCCAGGTCTCGCCACTTTTCCTTTCCAGCCACGCCATCAGCGCAGCACTGCCGCCGGTTTGTGGAATGTCCGAATCCGGGAGCACGTAGTAGAACGGTGAGCCGTGATTTTGCAGGTACATGGGCAGCTTGTTGTCGACATCCACCAGCACCATGCGCCATTCGTTCCACGGCGCGGTCTTGATGGCTTCGGCGCGCACATCCTGGGCGAACTGCATGACTCCGCCGTCACCGCCGTTGGTCCAGGGGTAGACAACGCCAAGGATCAACAACAGGAACCCGGCCGTCCCGGCAATGCCCTTCGTCCAGCCGGGGCCGCTGACTTTGCCGGCCGCCTGACGCGCAGCCATGCGCCGGGTGACCCACCAGGCCGCCAGCAATTGCGCAAACGGCACCAGCGGCAACACGTAATAGCTGCGCCGGCTGCCACTGGCGGTGAAAAACAGAAACAGCAAGCCGAGGCCCAGGATCAGCCAGCGAACGTTGGCTTCGGTGTGCTTCCAGCTGCGTACTGCCACCCACAAACCGAACATCCAGCAGGGAGCCCAGGGCAGGGTATACACCGGCAGATACAGCAGGTAGGTATAGATCGGGCCGATGTTGTCGAACGGTTTGAAGAATCGAACCACGTTCTCCTGAAACACCAGGCCCAGCCCACTCGGCCCGAAAGTCGGCGTGCCATAACGCTGCGACAGCATGAACGGCAGCATGTAGACCACGCCGCCCACCAGGATCGCCAGGAACAGGCGTGGATTGAGATGGTTTTTCCAGCGTCCCTCGCCAAGCAGATGCGGCAACAGCATCAGCCCCGGCAGGATGAACCCGATCAAGCCCTTGAATAGCGAGGTCAGTGCCAGCATCAGGAAAAACACGCAGTACCGACTCAGCCGTGTGTCATCCGGGCCGCGCCAATACCACCAGACCGCCGCCAGCACACCGCAAACCGTCAGCACGTCCGCCGTGGCGACCCGCGCCCAGAACACGAAAAAGAACGTCGTCGCCAGAAACCAGCCGGCAATCAAACCGGTGCCTTTGCCATAGAGCCGTTCACCGATCAGGTAGACCAGCCACACACTCAGCCACGCCGCCAGAACCGAAGGCAGACGCAGCGACCAGTGCCCGAGGCCACCCATCAGATGGGCAGTGGCCGTAATCAACCAATAGGACGGCAGTGGCTTGTCGTAATAGGGCATGCCCTTGAGGTAAGGGTCGAAATAATCGCCGGTCTGCAACATCTGCAACGCGATATTCGCCCAGCGGGTTTCCGCCCCCCAAAGCTCCCTTGCCCCCAATCCGGACAGCAACAGCAGCGCAGACACGCCAAGCAAGAGGATCAGCGCACCCTGGTCACTTTTCACAAACCTGACTAACGAATTTTTCATCAGTGTTTCGCACGTGGCGCTCACCGTGGCGACGGAGAAGCGGCTGGAACTGCAAGGTTATCGGGCGAAATGTGATGGGATTGTCAGCAGATTGCGAATAAACCATTAGCTCCGGTTGAGGGGGGCGCGACATCAATAGGCGCAAGGCCGTGATCTGCACGATGAACAATTGTTCATGCAAACCACGCCGCATTCATTGATGAAAGGTACGCCCCAGCGCATCCAGGCGCGTGGCAATAGGCGGCAAGCGCCGACTGCTCGACGCCAGCGTCTCTACGTCATTCGCGGTGTTCTGCGCAATGCTCTGCACCGACTGCAAGCGCCCGACAATCTCGAAACTCGCCGTGGACTGCTCCCGGGTCGTAGTGACAATTCGCCCATTGAGCTCATCGATCTGCGAGATATCACTGCCCACGGCCTGCAACATCGCCGCCGCCAACTGACTGTCCTCGACACAACGCTCCACACCTTCGCGACTGTCCTGCATGGCCTCCACGGCTTTGCGGCTGCCTTGCTGCAGGGCCTCGATGATGGTCCGGATTTCCTTGGTGGACACCGCCGTGCGCTGCGCCAGGCTGCGCACTTCATCGGCCACTACCGCAAAGCCCCGGCCTTGCTCGCCGGCGCGCGCGGCTTCGATGGCAGCGTTGAGCGCCAGCAAGTTGGTCTGCTCGGCAATGCTGCTGATCACCTCCAGCACCTTGCCGATCTGCTGTGCCTGTCCGGCCAGCACCTGCACGGTTTCATTGGTGCCCTCCAGACGCGAGGCCAACAGAGTGATTTCCTGCTGCGCACGGTTCACGCTTTGCTGCCCGCGGGTGATCTGCGCAGTGGCCTGGCCCGCATGCTCAACGGCATGCTCGACATGCACCACAATGTGCTCCATCGCATCGCCCATGCGCTGCATCGACCCGGTCATTTGCGCGATTTCGGTCAACTGATGCTTCGCGCCTTTCTCCAGCGTGTTACTGGCCTTGGCCAACTCCTGGCCCAACTCACCCAAACCCTGAGAGTCACGCACCACGCCGTCCACCAACGCGGTGATCTGCATCAAGAACTGATCGAAGCGCTGGGCCAGCGACACATGCACCCGCGCCTTGTCACCCTGGCCGGCACCAGCAGTGAACTGGGACGTGGTGGCGAGCATCTTGTCCAGCATGTCCTGGCTCTCCACCGCGTCAGCCTGGCTGTGCACCGCCAGATAGAGCAACGCGACCGTCTCCATTACCACATAAAAAGCGTGAACGAACACCATCGTCCAGCCCCCGTGATGGGCCATCACAAATACTGGATAACCCTGATGCTGCAGCACATGAAACACCACGTGATGCAGCGCAATCGTCACCGCCGCCACCAGGATCGGCAGCCAGTCCCGATAAAACGTCAACACCGCCAACAACGCAAAAATCCCGAAGTGCGACTCAATGACCCCCTCGGCCTGATTGATATGCAGCGCCGCCATCACCATCAGGCCAACCCCCAGCAAACAACGCATTAACCGCGACCCGCCGATGGCGCGATACAACAGCGTCAACAGCACACTGGTGCCGCCACCCACCAGCAACGCCTGCTTGAACGTGTCGTGCCAGAGCGCCAGGCCCACCGCGAAGACGAACATCAGCCAGATCAGGCCCAGCATGATGCGGTCGGCTTTGCGGTAGTGGTCGAGGAAACGAGGGGGAAAGGGCATGTACGCTTACTCCATGTAAATGAGCCAGAAAAAAGCAGGGTTTATGGCAACACGGGACATCGCGAAAGACTTGGGTGCGTTAAGGGGGTAGACGTTTTCAGAGTCAGGGATGCGAATCTGTTGGCGGCATGGTCGGGCTGTATTTGAGACGCCGTGAAGAGCGTAGCCCTTGGCCATCATTCTTGGCGGATACGACGTCGCTCGTGGAAAAAAATGTCCGATATAGAGGCATGTAATGCTGAATTGGCGGGGAGTACGACAGGCTCCATTGCAAAGCCTGTCGTACTCCAGGGGCCATTACGATTTCTTCGACGGATAGTTACCGCGCAAGCCACCGGACTTGTTGCCGGTTTTGCTCGGCAGGTTCGGCACGAGCGGGCGGGACCTGGGTTGGGGGTTGGAGCGGCTTTGGGGTTGAGGTTGCTTGCTCATTGCTCGCCTCCTGACTTTCAGGGATTCGCGAAGTGGTTTACTGAGAAAGTTTAGCTAATTGACTGTGGGTAGGGTTGTTTGGCACTTGGGGAAGGTGCTCTGAGCGACCAAAACCCGCTACATGCAGCGCAAGCAAAACAGGCGTCTGATCAGGCACCCGTTTTCGTTTATTCCACTGCTTGTGCTCGCAAGCGTCGACTGATCGCATCCATCAAATCGCAGCCATCGCGCAATGGAATGGCCAGTGCCTGGAAAAGTCGGCCAACACCATCGTGTCGCAACCGAGTGCGCAACGGTAGGCGATGTTTTCCAGCACCTGCGTGACCGCCAGAGCACGACAATCAGCCATTGCTTACTGAACATCGTTAAAAAATCAGACCCCTTTGTTCTTCAAATTTCAAAGCCCTCCGCCGAAGCGATACTGCCAGGCTATGCCAATAGCATCGTATTCGCTGCCGGTACGGGTATGCGCACCTTCACTCGCAAACAGCTTTAGCGAGTTATTTCGGTTCAACGGCAGCGAGAGGGTGCCCCCATAGCGTGTATTTTCCTGAAAGTCGTGGTTACCGACCCCATCGACTGAGGTACTCCCGCCAGCGAAGTAGGTCCCATCCAGCGACGCCCAGACACCGTTACTAAAGGCATAGATAAGATGCATCTGTGCCTGGTAAGTCGGGTTCTGGGAAAATGTACGGTCGCCAAGGTACTGGTCATTGTCGGTGTAAAAGGTTCCCGCACCGGATAATTCCAGGGTCACGGGTCCCAGGCGCTTGGAAATTTCAAGTTCGGGCTTGAATGACCAGCGGTTGTTACCGAGATTTACCAGCTTACTGGAGTCGTATTGGCCAAGTGGCGCCGTAATTGCCAGGCTGGCGCCGATAATCACATCCTGTTGATAGCTGGGGAACTCAGCCAGGGACATCGCCGGGGCGCCATATAAGTTGACCGAGAGCCGGAATCTTGGATCTATCAACCCAGTCACATTTCGTTCCTTGGGTTCACCGGCGAACAGAGCTGAGCCCGTCAATCTGGCTTCAGGCACGACGATATCGAACTTCCCGGAGCGGCCCCAGATGTCCAGGGACCTGGCAAAGGCAAACACGACAGTCTTGATGTTGAGCTTGGCATCCTGGAGTGGGACTGAGGGGTTGGCGGTCACGCTACCATGGAGATCGCTGTAGCCCATGAGCAGGAAATTGATATCGACCGGCGTATTGGCGTAGGACCTGGGTTCGAGATCCTCTGCGACTGCACTGGGGGCTACCATGATGAGCGAAGCGGATGCGAACCGAGCCAGCCTGACGACGCAGAGTTTGTGTTTCATCCACATTCGCTCGCTTCCTGTCAGGACCTCAAGGCTCTATGTATTGTTGTAGTGCATCTGCATTCGTTTAGCACTTATGGCTGCCGCCAGCATTGTGTGACGGCACATACTGTTTGATCGGATACTCTTGGTCGATCAGTGACCAGGCATACTGTTTAACGGATGAGGGTTGCCTCCCTGGTTTCGTGGACAGCTCGAACTCTTATAACAAAGCGCTGCAAGAGACAGATTGCCAGGGTTTCCTGAGACGAAATCGACGGGCAGATTTTGGCCGATTGGTGCCTGTTGTGAGGGGCTTCAACCGACCCATTGCAGCCACTCCCCAACAACTTTGATCGGGACAAAGCTACCTGCCGCAAACGGCACCAAATGCGGCCCGACCGATTGTCAACAATTGGATCAAAGTGAGTGCAGGATACCAATGGTAAACAACCAGCCGATGCTGAGGGTAATAGTCAGGTAGACAAACGTGAGCATCAGAGGGTGATTCCACATGATACTAACCTCCCGTAACCGTTGTCTTTACATGGGTGCTTGGTAAATTGGGAGCTGTGAAGCTCATGAGCTCGTATGGGCAGTAACGCAATAATTAAGCCATTTGAGTGAAGGGCGCCTGGATGCGCTTTTGGCCTGTAAGGCTGCGTTCCCGGCTACTTCTTTCAGACGAAAACTGTCCCTGAATCCCCCCCAAAAAAACAAGATTCCCCACATGCGGGGGAACACGCGTCCAGATGGCAATCAATGGGATTGAATACCTGAGCTAACGCTTTGCCGCAGGGAGGCACACGGCAGAACAAGGCATATAGGAAGCCCGGGGACGATTTAGCAGGCGGGCAATGTCAAATGGCTGTTTTTGGCCGATTGCTGCCTGTATCGAAGGGCTGCAACCGACCTGCAACTGTCAGGCTGAATCCTCTCACATGCATTCGCGACTAGAATTTCACTGCCGACTCTTCTAAAGCCAGGTCAGATTTCAACCGTGCAACGTCAGGTCTCGAGCGTTATTTCGGTCTATGGGAATCCGGTATGACAAATCCGCATGAAAAAGCTGAATCCGACGAGGATTTAGGTCAGATGGTAATAGGGCAAGGGCCCTGCACCTATCTATTGCTGCTCTTGCTGGGATTGATCCTCCTGTTCCCCTTTCTTGAGGAGGGTATATTTGCTCGTACGTTGCTCGGCATTCTGTTTTCAATCGTGCTGCTCGTGGGCGCTTTCGCCACCAGGCAGACTCGGCGGGGGTTTATCCTCAAACTGGGCCTGGCGTTGCTTGGAGTTGGCCTTCAATGGGTAGCGTTGTGGGCTCAGAGCATCGCGATTCTTGACCTTGCCGGGATATCTTATGCGGCGTCTCTTGCCGTCTCGTTTAGCGGAGTGCTTCGCTATATTCTCAAACGCGGGCCGATTACCGCCGACAAGCTGCATGGCGCGCTTGCGGGCTACATCATGCTGGCCTTCGTCTGGTCCTTCGTTTATGCCCTGGTCGAGATATCCAGCGCTGGCTCATTCGGCCCGGAGCTCCTCGACTTCGGACAGCCCGGCACTTTCTTCAAACTCATCTATTTTAGCCTCACGACGCTCACAACCACTGGTTATGGCGATGTTCTCCCGTTGACTAACCACGCCCGCTCACTTGTGATGGTCGAAGAGTTTTCAGGCGTCTTTTACGTTGGTGTTGTGATAGCGCGGCTTGCCGGTCTGTACCCGTCGAATCAGGTTAAGTGACTTTCGACTTTACTGAGCCGCCTCCAGGTATTAGTGATCGGTTGCTACCTGTTACGACTGGTCGAAATCGACCCATTGCAGCCACTCCTCAACGACTGTGATCGGGACAAAACTACCTGCCGAAAACGGCACCCATTGCGGACCGACCGATCGTCACCAGTTGGATCAAAACCAATGCAGGAGCGCAATGGTATACAACCAGCCGATGCAGAGGGTGATGATCAGGTAGACCACCACGAGCATCAGCGCGTGATTCCACATGACACTGACCTCCCATAACCACGGTTTGAGGCGCGTCAGGGGCGTCTGATAAACCGAACAAACATATGTTACGTACCACAGCATCCGCGCTGCTCCTGAATCGGCGGGCATTTCACCGTGCCAAACGAACAGAACACACAGCAGTCTCCGGGGTTCGGGCGTAGCAGGGTTTTGCAATTGCCACACTCGTAGAAGAACTGGCAGGCATCCGTAGGCATGGCTTCCTGCTTGGCGAAACCGCAATGTGGGCAGGTCAGCACGGATTCGAGGATGACGGCGCTCATGATTGCCTCGTTTGTGCACGGTGGAGGGATAATCCGCATTCGTCGTCGCTTTGGTTAACGCCTCGGAATCTGCCGATCTGTTGAGTCATCGTTTTCTCCTTTGAATCGATCTAACCTAGAGTCACTCTACACTCCGTACCCGGGTACAGAATCAAGGGGCATGTGATGACAACAGGGCTGAGTATCGGCAAGTTGGCGGCAGCTGCCGGGGTGAACATCGAGACCATTCGCTATTACCAGCGACGCGGCTTGCTGGATGAACCGCCAAAGCCGCTCAGCGGTTGTCGGTGCTATCTACCGGAGCAGGTCAAACGGTTGCGCTTCATCAAGAGGGCGCAGGCGCTGGGGTTCACGCTGGATGAGGTGGGCATGCTGCTGACGCTTGATGCGGCCTGCACTTGTAGCGAGACTCGGGCACTGGCCGTGCGCAAGCTGGCCATGATCGAGCAAAAGATGGCCGACCTTGCCGCCATTCGGCAGGTGCTGGGCGGACTGGTGCACAAATGCGATGCAGGCGACGGCGGGGCTGATTGCCCGATCATCGATGTGCTGAACAGGGAGTGATGCCTGGATGCGGGGGCATCCTGCACAGGCGTCAGGCCAGCACCCCGTACCCTGTAATCGTAAGGCTGCTTGCTAGCGGTCAGAACGGACCGATTCTGGCCGACAGGCTCCAGCTGCAAAGGGGGCGCAACCGATCCATGGCTGCCGGTCAACACCGGCAGAAATCGGCCAACAGCAGTTACGGTTCAGCATGTTTCACCGGCAGCACCCTATGACGCTTCGCCGCCCAGACGACCCCGCCCACCAACAACACGATTGACATCACTTCCATCAAGCCAGGAACCCGCTGGCTGAACAGAAAACCGTATACACAGGCAAACAGCGTTTCAAACACGATCATCTGGCCACTCAACGACGTGGCCATTCGACGCGAGCAAGCATTCCACAGCCCATTGGCAACCCAAGAACCACAAAGTGCAAGGAACAGGCAGACCCACAGCAAAGTCATCCAGCGGCTGCTTTCTACCTGAGCGGGTACCAGATTCGGGAACAACATCAAGGCAGCGATGCCGAACACGACCGCCACGATGCCCGTCACGATACCCAGCAGCGTCGACCATTCGCCGCTGTTGAAATGGCTTTGTTTGAGATAACGGGCATTGTGGGTGGCGTACCACGACCAGCAGACAACACCGCTGAGTCCGCAGGCAAGGCCCAGCAACAGGGAAGACAGTGAGGTACTCTCCGCCCGCGCGCCGGAATGTTCCAGGTTGACCGATACGATGCCCAGGAATACCAGCAACAAGGGCAGCTTGAGCTTTGTCGGGGGCAGGGACCCTGTATCGCCACGCCCCAGAAAGGTAATGGCAACCGGCATCATGCCGTTGATGAGGGCGGCCGCAGTCACCCCGCTCAGTTGTACGGAGGCGCCCAACAGCGCGTAGTTCAGGACATTTCCGGTCAATGACAGACGCAACAGCATCAAGGCATCGCTGCGCGTCAATCGTGAGAGCAGGCGGGATGCGATCGGTAAGGCTACGAGGAGCGAGAACAGCCCGTACAAGGCAAACCGCACACTGCTGATCAGCACGGCATTGAATTCCGGCAGCAGCGAAGGGGCGATAATCACCCCACCCCAGATGGCACCCGCCAATATCGCAAATACAATCCCGCTGTTCATCATCTCGGCTCTGACAGGCTATTTAGCGGCATTCTAGCCATGGTATATAGGCGCCACCTGCGATAAAAAGTTGGCCACCCATTCCTGTGCGGAATGTCGTTGCACAGTCATCAGCCTGGGAGAATCCTCATCAACCGTTACCTGCGTACCTTGCCCCCATTGGAGACTCTGATCACGTTTGAGGCCGTGGGACGACACGCCAGCTTCACGGGTGCCGCCGGCGAGCTGTTTCTTACCCAGAGCGCCGTGAGCAAACAGATGCGCCAGCTTGAGGACTGCATGGGCGTTCCGCTTTTCGAGCGAAAACCACGGGGTGTCAAGTTGACCGGCGCAGGAGATGAGTTGCTGATGACAGTCAACGTTCTCCTCGCCACGATGTACCAAAGCGTCACGCGAATTCGCAATGTCCATCAGTCCAACGCTGTCTCGGTGCTGGCGACCCATGCCCTGGCCCAGTTCTGGCTGTTCCCGAAGCTGATCGAATTCAACAAGGCGTACCCCGACATCGCCGTGCATGTTCACGCGATCAACGAGTTCGATGAGGCCAGCCTCAATGATTACGACCTGGGCGTTCTCTATGGTTCTGGCGAATGGCCCTCGCTTGACAGCGACTTCCTGCTGCCTGAAATCGTCTATGCGGTGGCTCATCCTTCACTGGATGTCTCGGGGATCAAGACGCTGGAACAATTGGCGCAGGCCAACCTGGTGCAGATCGACACTTGCGCCTGGCAGTGCCTGGACTGGCATCAGTGGTTCAGCCACTTTGGCATCGACTACGTACCGCAGGACAAAGCCCCGGTCTTTAACCAGTTGACGTTGGCGTATCGGGCCGTGCAGCAAGGCATGGGCATCGGCCTGGCGTGGACGTTCATGGCCGATGAGGCGCTGGCAAAAGGAGAATTGCAGCGGGTGACATCTTTCGAATGCGTGACAGGCAATGGCGAGTTCCTTGTGTCGCTGAAACATCGCAAACGTTCTGCCTGTGCCGAGATATTTCGGCAGTGGCTCCTGGGATCGAGGGGCGACTGACAACCCAGGCAGTGAGTCGTGAAGGGCAGAAAACGGCCGTTCTTGTTGATTCGATCGAGACATGGAACGGTTCTTTTCTGGTCAACGTCTGAGTCCGGATGCCGTTGCGTGGTCTTCATGTTGACGCTCACACATTCGCCGAACACGCTCACGTCATGCGGCTCCAGCGACTAAGACCCTTGCCAGTCATTAATCAACGGCAAGGGACTCGTTTCAAGCAACTTGAAATAGTCGGAGATACCGGGATCATTGAATGTGTTTCTTGACGAAGGTAGCTGTCGTCGAAATCAGCTCGTCGATCTGCTTCTCGTCTTTGGTCATGTTGAAGGCATGGTCCATGGGCCGGACAAACAGCTCATGTTCTCCAGGGTGATAGCTGATAAAGCTTTTCCCGAGGGTTGGCTGCGGAGAAACGATGTCGTCGTCAGTGCCGACGGCGACGAGCAGTGCTCCCTTGTAACGGGTGATCTCGGCGGCGGCATCGAGGGTCATCAAGCTGACAAAGAACGCGGATTTAAGCTTGACCTCGCCACCACCCGGTACTGCCAGTGCGACGGGGGTGTCACCGCTGTGCAACGCTTCCTTTATCTTCTCGGAGCCCCACAACAGCGGGAAAGCGGCTCCCATATTGGTCGCGGGGTTCCAGAGTGCGACCGCGTCGAGTTCATGCGGGGTCCGTCCTGCTACAGCAGCACCAATTGCTCCGCCCATACTCCATCCAACAAGCGCCATGCGGTTGGCGTCGACGCGCCCGGACCTGGCCAGAAAGTCGAGCGCAGCCAGCCCATCCTCAACATCCGTATCGAGTGTGCCGTCGCTCTTGGCACCATCACTGTCGCCATCAAAACGGTAATCGATGCGCAGGCTGGCAATGCCTTGTTCGGCCCAAAGACGTGCGGCACGGGCATAGACACCTTCATTGACGGCCGGAATGATCCTCTCATCCCTACTGCCCCCGAAACTGTGAAGTAACAGAATTACCGGGGGCTTCTTGACGCCGTCGGGCAGGTTCAGAGTGCCGACGACGTTCATTCCCTCAACGGAAAAGGTGACTTTTTCTTCAGCCGCAGACGCGAGATACGGGGCTGTAACCAGGCTTGCGAGAAGTACTATACGGGTCAAAAAAACAGGCATGGGGGGATCCTCAGCTAGACGCGTAAAGTTAAATTCCCGGGCTTGGGGACAACGTCCGAAGATGCAGTCGGGGCTCCGAGCAGTCCGAAAACGCTGTACCAGAGCGGTCCTTGATTGATGCGATCGGGGTGGAGTTCGATCATCTTGTCGAAGAACTCCTGTGGGGGGCTGCTCCAGAATGACTGGATCATCGGCACGATTTTTCTGTTTGTGCCCAGCAATAACGATGCGCGGTTTCAAAGCTTCTACTTGGTCAATCACCTTGATCCAGGTTTGTAGCCCCCCCGTTGCCGCCTTCGAGGAGATATTGGTGTACGCCGTTGCAGGCAAAGTCGCCGGCCACCACCCGTCCCATGTGCGTAAAACCAGAAGGGCGGGGGCTGGTGTATTCATTCAGGGGATGGTGGTTTCCAGGGGCAAACAAAATTGCCCCCCACCTGGGCTGAGTGTGGGGCAATTGAACGAATGTCCCGTTACTCGTAAAGCGTGGGACTTCCTACGCGACGGTAAATCCGCCCGACTTTGGCGCGGTGTTGTCTTTGGGCTTACCCACCACGTAGTGCACCTGGATGCGCGTCGGGTCGGTCACGCTCGATGCTGACATCACGGCCAACAGCTTCCAGCCGTCCTGTAACGCCATGTTCACCTCGCGGTAATTGGTCAATTCATTCACGACGTGGGCTTCATGTAACTGCATTGTTCTGCCTCCTGGGGGATACCTTCAGCGTAGCAGGGCCTCGGCTAGCGGCGCGGGGGTTCCTTTCTGGTTGAGCGAAGTGGGACTTTCTCACTTCGGTTCGGGTGGTTACGGGTAACGCTGTGGATCAGTCCGGAAGGCGAGCGGCCTCATCCACCCGTTGGCGCATCCACTGCGAGTCTCCCCGCTGCTCGACCCGGTTCGTCAGTTCCATGATGGCAGCTTCCAGGGGGAGTTGATTTTCGTTGATCTTGAAAAGCAAGGAGGGGAGCAGGTCTGAATTGGGCATCGCGATTCCTCCGTGAAAAGAAAAGCGTAGCAACTTGAGAACTTCATCGAGCGAGTCGATTGGGGGAGACCGGGTACCCGCGTGCATGGGGTGGACAGTTGTGGCAGTGCTCGGGAGTCAAAGCAGATACAGGATAGCCATGGACCACAACCAGCCAATGGTGAGGGTGAAAAGCAGGTAGTAAGCCGCAAACATCAAAGGATGATTCCACATGGCATTAATCTCCCAGAAACCACAGTTTTTGTTGGTGCTCTGTAGTTTGGGTGCTGAGATACTCATGAAATGTAATAAGCAATAATCAAGCCGTTTGTGTGAAAGAGGCCTGGTGCCTCTAGCGCTACGTTCTTAGCTGCCTCCGGCCGAAAATTGACCCTGAATCCCCCCCCAAAAAAGTGATATTCCCCACCTATGGGGAACAGTCGTTCGGATGCCACCCAGCGGGAGCTTGAAACCGAAGCTAATGCTTTATGTCTGGGGTGATTCAGAAGATAGAATTTTTCAAATGACTGCTTTTGACTGTGGATTACAGCCTGTTGCAAAAGAGTGCCATCGACCCATTATAGATAGTCCGTCCCACCTTCACCGATACTGGTAACGGTTGGCAGGTAGCTGTCAGCGAGGGTGGAACATGCACCTGTAGACTACGAATAAGCGCAAGTTAGATCTCGTATTACGATGATGTTAAATCGACCGTCTCTTGCGCTTTTGGAAAAGCCGCATCCCTGCTTCGGGCCCTTGTTTGAGTGGAATCAAGGGCCACATATTGAGAAATTATTCGAAAAACCTGTCTATGCCCATTGAATGGGGGCCTTTACGCCGATTACTGCCTTGACGAAAAACTGTAATCGACCTCATGCCACTCTAATTCGGTTCCCGCCGTGGATCGACGCGTGGTAAGCATCGGCGATCGAGGAACTAAACGGTTCTGACTGCCAAAGCTTTTTGCCGACGATACAGAATCGTCGTCGCCGTGAACCCGCACACCGCTGCGAACATCAGCCAGTAGGCAGGTGATGCCTTATCGCCCGTGGCCTGGACAAGCAGCGTCGAGATTGCCGGGGTAAAGCCGCCAAACACTGCGGTGGCCAAACTGAAGGCCAGTGAAAACCCGACTACCCGCACGTTCTGTGGCATGACTTCGGTCAGTGCCGCGACCATGGCGCCGTTGTAAATGCCAAAGAAGAATGAGAAGTAGAGCAGAACAGCGAGCAGTCGTTCGAAACTCGCCGCCTCTGCCAGCCAGTGCATGGCGGGATAGGCGGTGAAGATGCACAGCAACGATATCGCCAGCAACAGTGGCCGACGGCCAATGCGGTCGGAGAGGGCGCCGCCGATAGGCAGCCAGATAAAGTTGCTGATACCGACCAGCAGTGTGACCGCCAGGCTGTCGGTGGTGCTTAGGTTCAGTACTGTCCTGCCAAACGTCGGTGTGTAGACCGTAATCAGGTAGAACGTGGTGGTGGTCATGGACGCCAGCAAGCCGCCCGCCAGTACGGTGCGCCAGTTGTCACGCATCGAGCGAAAAACTTCGCGAGTTGTTGGGCGATGGCTGCGAGCAGTGAAGGCAGCGGTTTCTTCCAGTGAGCGGCGAATAATGAAAATGAACGGGATGATCACGCAGCCAATGAAGAACGGAATACGCCAGCCCCAATCGGCGATTTCAGCGGCTTGCATCGTGGCATTGATCGTGTAGCCCAACGCAGCCGCGACGACGATCGCCACCTGTTGGCTGGCCGATTGCCAACTGGTGTAGAAACCGGTGTGACCGGGGGTGGAAATTTCCGACAGATACACGGAAACACCGCCCATTTCCGCGCCGGCAGAGAAGCCCTGGAGCAGCCTGCCCAACAACACCAGAATCGGTGCCGCCACGCCGATGGCGGCATAGCCCGGCACTAGGGCGATCAATACGGTACCGGCGGCCATGATCGACAGCGTCACGATCAGCCCCTTGCGACGGCCCACCTTGTCGATGTACGCCCCCAGCACAATGGCGCCTAACGGACGCATCAGGAATCCGGAGCCGAATACCGCGAAGGTCATCATCAACGAGGCAAACTCGTTGGTGGCTGGAAAGAAAGTTTGGGAGATGTAGGTCGCGTAGAACCCAAACAGAAAGAAGTCGAACTGCTCGAGAAAATTACCGCTGGTGACCCGCAAAATCGCGCCCAATTTGGACCCCTTGGCTCGGGTTGTTGCCGTTATCGTTTTCATCATGGCTACCGTTATGCTCACTATTGTTTTTGGATTGAGTGCTTTAACCGTCAGTCGCTGCCGGCGTTGATCGGGTTGGGTTGACGCTTCTCGATGGCGTGTTTGAGCAGCGCAGCGCTGCGGAATATTCCATGGGCGAATTTGCTGTAGGGCATGGTCAAGAAAAACGCCATGACCAGGCCGAGATGGATAACCAAGATCAAGCCCAAGGCGCTGGTTTCACGGAAAGCCAGTAGCGCCAGGCCGCTTGCGCTGACCAGAAACAGCAGCGCGATGAAGCCGCGATCCATGGGTTTTTGGTTTTCATCGCCGTGCGCAGGGTTGCGACGCAGGTTCAGCCAAAGAAGACCCGCCGGGCCGATCAGCAGGCCGATGCCACCGGCAATACCCAACATCACCGGCAAGCTGAAGATCGGATAAGGCGCCGACCACTTCAGCAGATAGTGAAAGAGCGTGGCGACGCCGGTGGCGGCGAAGCACAGCATGAAACCGTAAAAGGTGAGGTGGTGGAATCGGCGTCGCCACAAGGTGAATTGATCGTCGGCGTTGTTGCAGCCTTCGCCATGGCCGCCGTCCAGGTATTTGAGCTTCGCGACGTTGGCCGTAGCCTCCAATGCTGCAGAGGTTTTCAGCGGCAGTGGCGCTGCGACCGGTGAAACGTTGCGCCAGAAGCGCCGTACACCCATGGTCAGGGCAAGTACCGCAAAGCCGAACACTGAGCCGAACATCAGCGCCAGGGTGTTATGCGGGAAAATCTTGTAGAAGTTGCCCCCGGGAATGGCCGTGAACAGGTTGCCCATGAGCATCAGGGTCAGGCATAAAAACAAGGCCAGTCCCCCACCGGAAGCCAGCGCCAGAGTCAGGCCGTTGCGCTGATACAACCTGCCCATCACTTGCGGCCAGGCGTATTCGGCGTAAGTATCCAGGCGCACTTTGGCCATGGCTTTGGGTATGTTGACGTCGAATTCGTGTGGGGCGGCGTACTGACAGGCGTGCAGGCACGCGCCGCAGTTATGGCACAAGTTCGCCAGGTAATGGATGTCGGCCTGAGTGAATTCCAAGCGCCGGGTCATCGCCGGAAATACCGCGCAAAAGCCTTCGCAATAACGGCAGGCATTGCAGATGGTCATCTGCCGCTGGACTTCACTTTCGTCAAGATTCAACACCGGGATCAACCCGCCCGACGCTTGGGGATCAAACAGTTGCATGTCGAGACTCCGTGTTTGCAGATGAAACGCCAAAGCCCACCGAAGCGGCCGCCTGCACACCGGCGATGCGGCCAAACGCGGTACCGATGGCCATGCCGATGCCGGCGGTGTAGCCCTTGCCCAAAACATTGCCGGCCATCATTTCTCCCGCGACGAACAGGTTGGGGCTCGCTTTGCCATTGAAATGCACGGCAGCGGTTTCGTCGGTGGCGAGGCCGAGGTAGGTGAACGTGACACCCGGTTTAAGCGGGTAGGCGTAGAAAGGTGGTTTCACCAATGGCCGCGCCCAATGCGTTTTGGCGGGCATCAGTCCTTGAGTGTGGCAGTCGTCCAACGACGTGTGATCGAACGTGCCAACGCGGCAGGCGCTGTTGTAGTCCTCGACAGTCTTGACGAATTTTTCTTGAGGCAGCTTCAACTGGCGGGCAAGGTCTTGCAGAGTATTGGCGGTAGTTCCGGGAAACACCGGCGGCATGAAGCGGCCGATGGCTTGTTGATCGATGATCGAATACGCCTGCTGACCGGGTTGTCCGGCCACCAGGCGCCCCCAGATCGCATAACGTTTTGGCCAGAAATCCTCACCTTCGTCGTAGAAGCGTTCGCCATCACGATTGACCACCACACCGAGAGATACGCAGTCGATTCGGGTGCAGATGCCGCCGTCGTAGAGTGGCGCGCGGGCATCAATCGCGACCATGTGTGCTTGCGTCGGATCGCCGATCACATCTGCGCCAAGGTCGAGCATGCGCCGTAGCAAAATTCCGGTGTTGAATCGGGTACCCCGGATCAGGAAATTATCCGATGGCCATTCACCGTGTTCGTTCTGACCCCAGGCTTCGCGCAGCCATTCACGGTTGGATTCGAAGCCGCCGGCCGCCAACACGCAGGCTCGGGCTTCAATGCGTTCTGCGGCGAAACGCTGACCATCCACCTCATGTTCGCCCACGTGGGCGGCGACGAATTTACCCTCGTCCAACTCGATGTCGGTCACTTGCGTGTTGTAGCGAACTTTTACACCCAGGCGCTCGGCGCTGCGGAAATAGGCATTGACCAGCGCTTTGCCGCCCCCCATAAAAAATGCATTGGTCCGCGCCACGTGCAGCGCGCCGGACAGCGGTGGCTGAAAATGCACGCCGTGTGAACGCATCCAATCGCGGCAAGAGGACGATGCCCGAATTGCAATGCGTGCAAGCTTTTCATTCGTAAGGCCACCGGTGACCTTCAGCAGGTCTTGCCAGTATTCTTCTTCCGGATAGGCATCGATCAGCACGTCCTGCGGTTCGTCGTGCATGCACCGCAGGTTACGGGTGTGTTGGGAGTTGCCACCGCGCCAGATTTTCGGAGAGGCTTCCAGCAGCATCACGCTGGCGCCCGCTTCTCGCGCCATCAGAGCGGCGCACAAGGCAGCGTTGCCACCCCCTATGATTAAGACATCGATCATTATTGCTCCTCGATTTGCAAGGAAGCGGGAACGAAGTGCTCCTTGCGAGTGGGGAGAACGATAGGGTGAGGAAGGAGTAGCCGAAAGGCTGCGTTTGACGCGGGGTGTTTAGTTTTTCTAAAGGCTTTGTCGTCAAGAGAGACTAATGTGTCCGGAGTGAAGGAGGATTATGCGTCTACACCTTCTATCCATGTAGCTCCAGGCCACAGTTTGTCGACGACCAGCTGTCGCGCCACATCGACGATGACCAACCGCGTTGCCAGCGCCGCCGGAGAGAGTTCGTCGTCAGCCAGCGTCGCCAGAAGATTACGCCGGCCCACATGCGGATCGGTAATCCTGATCAGTGAAAGTCCGGACCTGTCATTCAATGCAGCGGCCGCCCCCGGTTGTATCGTTGCCGCATGACCTGCCCGAACAGCGTTCATCAAAACAGCGAGACCGTCGACTTCCATAATGACATTGGGTGTTAGCCCGACCCGCTCGAACGCGCTCATCAATGCCGAACGCAATCCATGTTGCGAGCTGGGCATCACCAGCGGCAGGCCGCCGAGGTCTGCTAACTGCACGCTTTCACCAGAAGGCGCTTGAGGCAGGCTGGGCGAGGCAATGACAAACAGCTTTTCATCCAGCAGCGGAGTCACGCTCCAGCGTTTACCCCCTTCGAGCTGGAACAGGATGGCCAGATCAATTTGCCGTGCGTTGAGCTGCGCCGCCAAGTGGCCGGAAAGCATTTCCACCAAATGCAGTTGTATGTCCGGGTAACGCGCACGCATTGCGTTGATCAACGGCAACGCGAGCACCGTTGCGGTAGTCGGCGGTAAACCGACGCTGACATAACCGCTCATTCGCCCGCGATGGGCGGCCATGATTGCGTTTTCCGCCTGGCGTAGCGTCAATTGGGCATGGTGTAAAAACGCAAATCCGGCGCTAGTGGGCGTCACGCCGGTAGAGGTTCGATTCAGGAGGCGGGTGCACAGTTCGCTTTCCAGCTTGGAGATTTGCTGACTAAGGGCTGACACGCCAACGTCCAGTTCAAGTGCCGCACGCCCCAAGCTGCCAAGCTCGATGATTTTTACGAAATAGCGCAGTTGTCTCAATTCCAATGTGGCTGCTCCCCACGAATTTGTTATTCAAATACCTGAACGTTCCCCACACAAGTTGCGAAGCCCGAAGAGGCAGCATTCTCGCAGGTTTGGGTTGACCGTTGAGCGCGTGCGCTTTTGTCGAGGACTGTTAGCAGTTGACCCGAAGCTGTCATCGAGACTGTGGTCACTGATCCTGGATTTCATACCAGGGTGCCTTGGACGTGACTTCGATATGTTGCTGCTTGTCGGTAGTAAAGGTCATGTCTAGCGAACCCCAACGCTATAAATATCCAGTCTGCGTATGCACCCCGACTTCGCGATCAGAACAGCGACGAACCGCACTGGGCGCAGAACTGAGAAAGCACTGATTCGGAAGAGCGGTAAGTCGTGATGCACTCCGCGCCCTGGATGATATGCAGGTCAGTTCGCAGCACGCTGCCATAGCTGGCAAACGCTGCCCCATGTTTTACGGCATTGGTTGCAATGGCAATGTGAAAGCGCTTTGGGGCGTGATTTGATTTCGTAACTGACGGCGCTGCAGAGAAAGCCGCCTTGGAAAGTGCTGGCCATTGTTTGAGGCCGCATGGTAACCAAATGGGTCAATTTAAGCGATTGGCAAGGGGAGTGTCGAATGACTGTATATGGACTCCTCCTCGTTGCAAGCCCCCTTCGCTTTGGCGCCCGTGCCGACTGCACACGTATATTCGGCCTCTGATTTCAGCATCGATTCGATGCAGGGCCATGATGGGCTATTCGCGCGTCGGCTCCCAATTGCTTCTACGTGCTTTACGCACCTGGTCATTAGAGGGTTTTTCCGACGCCGGTTCGACCGGTTTGCCATTGTTCGGGTTGCTTCGCAATCGTGGTGTAGAGGGGCTTCTCCTTGGGTAAATGGGTCAGGCGGCTGCCCGATCCGGTTGGTAATCAGTGCCGTTGCGTAGCATCGCCCAAGCCATGCGCGCAGTTTTGTTGGCTAGCGCAATAGCCGCCACATTAGGATGTGAGCGCTCAGCTAAACGGACAGCCCACTGGCTGAGCCGGTCATCTTTAAATTTGGCCGTGCGTAGTGCCGATCGTGCATCATGGATCATCAGCGTTCGCGGATAAGCATCCCCACGTTTGCTGATGTCCAGCAGTCGATCCTTGCCGCCGGAGCTGTGTTGCCTCGGCGTCAGCCCTAACGAGGCGGCCAACTGCCGGCCATTGGCAAACTGTCGGGCATCACCAATGGCAGCAACGAGTGCGGTGGCGATCATCGGGCCGACCCCGCGCAGCTGCTGCAGGCGAACGGCCATTGGTTCACTTGCCGCGATTGCCGATATCTCGCTGTCGAGTTCGCCCACACGTTCATCCAGTGTGCGAAGGTCGCCCCACAAGCCATCCAGCAGACGACGAAAACGTACCGTCAAACCGTTATCCGCCTCTTCCAACCAGCACGGTATGGCACGACGTAGCATCGGCAACTCTTTCGGAGCGACGAGGCCGTACTCGGCAACCAGGCCACGGATCTGATTGGCTTTGGCCGTCCGCTGTTCGATCAAGCCGGCCCGGATGCGGTGCGTCGCCTGGATATCCTGTTGCTCAATCGTCTTGATGGCGACGAAGCGCATGCTGGGGCGGCTCATTGCCTCACAGATTGCTTCGGCATCGTTGGCGTCATTCTTGTTGCTCTTGACGTACGGTATGACGAACTGCGGCGCGATCAGTCTCACTCGAAATCCGCGTGCCTGTAGTTGTCGCGCCCAATGATGGGCTCCACCGCAACTCTCCATACCGATTTCACAGCCGGGTTCGATTTTCTCCAGCACCGTTTGCAGCCAGCGATCACGCGGTAGGCATTGCCGCCAGATGGGTTGTTCATGACAATCCACGCCGTGGATCTGAAACACGTTCTTGGCCAGGTCGACCCCAATGCGCATAAGTTTCATGTGTGGACTCCTTCTCACGGTTGACTGTGGTTCGCACCTTCAGTCTGGCACTCAAGATGCCGAAGTGAGGAGGAGTCCATCCCATTGCTTCTGGTTGTGGATTCCTGCCCTTGGCGATACGCGGCTAACCGGACCTTGCACTTGGGTGAGCGGTATGGCCTGAAGGTCGGGTGTCCGGCCAATCTGTTGATTCTATCCGCGCCGGACGACTTCGAGATGATACGTAGCCAAGACCAGGTGCTGATGTCGATTCGGGATGGCAAGGTGCTCATGCAATGCAGCCCGATACGGGTGGAACGGTTCGCCAGCTAAGGTAGCGCGTTGCTCGGGACAGTAATTGGTGGGGGTTACGTGGCCCTCTTTTTTGCCAGCGTCATTTGCCAGGACTGTCAGTCCTGAGGTGGTGTCTCCTGGCCGGAGGCCTTGAGAAGGCATTGGCGAAAATCCACAACGGCATTATCGATGTAGGGCTCGTCGCGCCAGCAGACACCGATGCAACCTTCTGCGTCCATTTCAAAGTTCAGTGCCTTGACCAGACCGCGATGAGTGAAATGCTCGGCGACCCGGCCAGAGGCGATTGAAAGCATATCGCTGGTTTGTAGCAGCCACAGATTGGCCATCAGCGATGACGACTCGACCCGGCTGGGCAAAGGCTTAAGCCCTGCGTTACTCAAGGCAGAGTCCAGTCGCTGGCGAATGGGCGTCCCCTCTGGCCAGAGAATCCAGTCGAACCTATAGAGGTCGTCCCAGCTTAGACGCGGTTTCAAGGTCAACGGGTGTCCGGGGCGGGCGATGACCTGCATGGGTTCGCGAAACAGCATCTGGCTGTTCAGCGTCTGCCGGGGCTGATAGCTGTCGAGGCGTCCGACCACCAGATCCAATTGGCCGAGCTCCAGGCGCTCGAGCAAAACGTTCATGGTGCTCTCTTGCAGAGAAACATGTGCCCGTGGGTGCATGGCCAGGAAGAGAGCGATGGCATCGGGTATCAGGCTGGGTGCCGATGCGGGTGAAGTGCCGACAGCGATGTTCGGTGCGTTGCCTTCCTTGAGTGCATCCATATTGTCCTGTGCGCGTTCCATTTCACTCAAGATGCGTCGCACATGGTTGATCAGCAACTCGCCTTGAGTCGTTGGGCGCAACCCGCGAGCGTGGCGCTCGAACAGTGTGGCACCGGCATCTTCCTCCAGGTCCTTGAGCCATTTCGACAGGCCGGGTTGAGTGGTATTGGCGCTCCGTGCGGCATCGCTGACGCTGCCGGTTTCGGCCAGGGTGATCAGCAATTGCAGGTGCCGAAGGCGCAAACGTGTCGTCCAGGTCATGGCGCTCATATACGAAAATAAGTATGGATGCATCGGAAAATATCATTATTCGCATAGGGACGGCAGGTTTTTAATAGGTCAACGCCGGTGGTAGCTGTATGCCAGCGCAATCTGCTTGTCGTGGTCAGCATGACCCGCCTTTTTACCTGGAGCCCTCCCATGAGCTACGTATTCGAGCCACAAGCCCCCGTGACCCTGGCAGTGGTCGGCACTGAGCAAAAATTTCCGGTACGCCGCGTTTATTGCGTGGGCCGTAACTATGCCGCTCACGCCCGCGAAATGGGCTTCGATCCTGACCGCGAACCGCCGTTCTTCTTTTGCAAGCCTGCCGATGCGGTGATTTCGGTTGCCTATGAGCAAGCCCTGGAGCTGCCTTACCCGGCTGAAACCAGCAACTACCACTACGAAATCGAGCTAGTCGTCGCCATTGGTAAAGCTGGCCGCGATATCTCACTGGAACAGGCCAATGATCACGTCTATGGCTATGCCGTAGGCCTGGACATGACCCGTCGCGACCTGCAGATGAAAATGCGTGAGATGGGACGCCCCTGGGAAATCGGCAAAGCCTTCGATGCGTCGGCGCCGATCGGTCCATTGCACCCAGCCAACCAGATCGGTCACCCGAGCAAGGCCGGTCTGTGGTTGCAGGTCAATGGCACCGATAAACAACGCAGCGACATCGACAAGCTGATCTGGTCGGTACCGGAAACCATCAGCTATCTCTCGCGGTTCTTCGAATTGCAGCCCGGTGATTTGATCATGACCGGTACCCCTGAAGGTGTCGGTCCGGTGGTGGCAGGCGAACGCATGACTGGCGGGGTCGAAGGTCTGGGCGAGATCCAGGTCAGCGTCATCTAACCCTGTTCGGGGCCGGCTCCACGCCGTCGGCCCTGAATCGAAATCCCACTACGTGGTCCGCACAATGTGCAGGCCCGGAGAATTCGCTCATGTCTTCCACTGATAACAATAACAGTGTGGATGTACAGGATTTCATCGACAGCCGACCGGTCAGCCGTTTTCAGTGGATGATTCTGGGGTTGTGCTTTCTGGTGACGGCCATTGATGGCCTTGATACTGCCGCCGTCGGTTTCATCGCCCCGGCCCTGCGCGACGAATGGGGTCTGACCCCTGCGCAACTCAACCCGGTCCTCGGTGCTTCATTGCTGGGCCTGATGCTCGGCGCATTCATTGCCGGCCCGCTGGCTGACCGTTTCGGCCGCAAAACCATCTTGCTGGTTTCCGTCCTGTTCTTCGGCGGATGGAGCCTTGCTGCCTGTTTATCACAAGATGTCTTCAGCCTGACCATCATGCGCTTCATGACCGGCCTTGGCTTGGGTGGCGCCATGCCCCAGGCGATCACATTGACGTCGGAATACTGCCCGCAACGCCGGCGCTCATTGATGGTTACCACGATGTTCTGCGGCTTCACCTTGGGATCGGCCCTGGGAGGTGTGTTAGCCGCCCAGATGGTGCCGCTCTATGGCTGGCGCAGCGTGTTGTTGCTGGGGGGCGTATTGCCGCTGTTGTGCGTGCCGCTTCTTTACGTGTTCCTGCCGGAGTCGGTGCGATTCCTGGTGCAGCGCGCGGCGCCTGCGAAGAAAATCAGCGCTATTTTGCAACGCATTTCGGGGCAACCGCTGCCAAGCGATCGTCGCTACGACATTCACGACGGTGTCGGTGAGTTCAACACGCGCCAATCGCCGATCCGCCAGATCCTGAGCGGCAGCCATCGTGCCGGAACCCTGCTGCTGTGGACGTCATTTTTCATGAGCCTGCTGATCATCTACATGATGACCAGCTGGCTGCCGATCCTGGTCAAGGACACCGGCCTGTCACTCAGCCAGGCGGCGCGGGTCAGCGCCATGTTCCAGGTCGGTGGCACCCTTGGGGCAATCCTGCTGGGGGCCGCAATGGACCGGTTCAATCCCTTCCGGGTGCTGGTCGGTGCCTACGTCACCGGCGCCTTCTGCCTGATGCTCATCAGCTTGTTCCACGACCAATTTGCCTTGTTGGCCGTCGGGGTGTTCGGCATGGGCTTTTGCATCAGTGGCTCGCAAGTCGGGGCCAACGCGCTGGCCGCAAGTTTCTACCCGACCACCATGCGTTCGACCGGGGTCAGTTGGGCCCACGGTGTCGGCCGTATCGGTTCGGTGCTGGGTACCCTGGGCGGTGGCTGGATGCTGGGCGTGGGCATGGGCTTCAACGGCATCTTTACCGTTCTGATGTTGCCCGCCTTGCTGGCCGGTGCCGCGATTTTCCTGATGGGCCTGCGCTACAACCGCTCGCTGGCGCAGCCCTCAATCGCCGTTCTTTGATACACCATAGGAAACTCCACCATGAAGCTCTACAGTTTCTTCAATAGCTCCACCTCGTACCGGGTGCGTATCGCGCTCGCATTGAAGGGGCTGCCTTACGATTACCAAGGCGTCAATCTGCGCGAGGGCCAGCAGTACAGTCCCGCCCACCGTACGCTCAGCCCGATTGGCGGCGTACCGGTGCTGGAGGTCGATGGCGCTGTCTTGAGCCAATCCCTGGCCATCATCGACTACCTCGACGGCCAATACCCCGCGCCTGGACTGATTCCGGTCGATGCCCGGCAGCGTGCCCGCGTACTGGAAATCGCCAACCTGATTGGCTGCGATATCCACCCGGTGAACAACGTGCGCGTACTCAATTACCTGCAGAACGTGCTGGCCGTAAGTGCCGAGCAAAAAACAGCCTGGTACAGACATTGGGTCGCCGAAGGCCTGAGTGCCGTGGAAGCGTTGCTGCAACGTCATGGCAGCGGCAACTACTGCGTGGGTGACGAACCGGGCCTGGCCGAATGCTGCCTGATCCCGCAGGTGGCCAATGCAGAGCGCATGGGCTGCGACCTGTCCGGCTACCCGCGGATCATGGCCGTGTATCGCCATTGCCTGCAACTGCCGGCCTTTCTGGCCGCGGCACCGGCACGACAAACCGATTTCATTGCATGACTTGGCCGCAGGCTTCGCTGCCCCTTGAAGAAGCCCGCACGGCAACAGACTGGAGATTCGAATCATGACTGCACAAAACCAAAAACAGTCGATTATCGTCGTCGGCGGCGGCATCGGTGGCCTCGCGGCCGCTCAGGCGCTGACCCAACAAGGTATCGCGGTGTTGTTGCTGGAGCAGGCGGACCATATCGGTGAGATTGGCGCCGGCATCCAGCTTGGACCCAATGCCTATGCTGCGCTCGATGCGCTGGGCGCCGGAGAGGCTGCCCGCAGCCGCTCGGTGTTCACCGATCACCTGATCATGATGGATGCCATTGATGCCCACGAAGTGGCGCGCATCGATGTCGGACAGCCGTTTCGCGACCGCTTCGGCAATCCTTATGGGGTGATCCACCGTGCCGACATTCACTTGTCGATTCTTGAGGCGGTGCAGAACAATCCACTGATTCAGTTCAAGACATCCGTGCGTATCGAACGAATCGAGCAGGATGACGAAGGTGTCACCTTGAGCGACCAGAATGGCAACCATTACCGGGCTGATGCGGTGATTGGCTGCGACGGAGTGCGTTCGGTGGTTCGCGACGCCCTGCATGGCGAACCGCCGCGTGTGACCGGGCATGTGGTGTATCGCGCTGTAGTGGATGAGAAAGACATGCCCGAGGACTTGCGCGTCAACGCGCCAATGCTGTGGGCGGGCCCGCGTTGTCACCTCGTGCACTACCCGTTGCGCGGTGGCAAGCAATACAACCTGGTGGTGACCTTCCACAGCAAGGACCAGGAAGAGTGGGGCGTCACTGAGGGCAGCAAGGAGGAAGTGCTGCAATATTTCGAGGGTATCCACCCGCGTCCAAGGCAGATGCTCGATCGTCCGACTTCGTGGCGTCGGTGGGCCACTGCAGACCGTGATCCGGTGGAAAAATGGGGCAAGGGGCGCATCACCATCCTTGGCGATGCGGCGCATCCGATGACCCAGTACCTGGCTCAGGGAGCCTGCAGCGCGCTGGAAGATGCCGTGGTCCTGGGGCAGGCGATCAAGCAGTGTGGCTTTGACCTGCAGGCAGCCTTCCTCTTGTACGAAACCATCCGCATCCCTCGAACGGCTCGCATCCTCTGGTCGGCCAGGGAGATGGGGCGTCTTTACCACGCCAAAGGCGTCGAGCGTCAAGTGCGCAATCAACTGTGGGATGGTCGCACCCAAGAGCAGTTCTACGACGCCTTGCAATGGCTGTACGGCTGGAGCCTCGACAACTGCATGAAGCACTGACTCGGTCATTGCTTCCCTTGACGCCAGCGCGGGCCTTCGGAATTGACCCGGGCCCGCACATCGCCACCTAATTGAAAGAGGATTCGTAGCCATGTCCAATCATGATGGATTCCAACAGGCCCCCGTTCACAACGCCATGGCGCCGGACGATAGCCCCGAGCTGCGTCAACTCTATGCCGATTTCGAAGCCGGGCACATGATGCCGCTGTGGACCCAGATCGGTAACCTGATGCCCAGGCACCCCATGCCGCGAGCCGTGCCACACGTGTGGAAATGGTCCGATCTATATCCTTTGGCCAAGCGCTCCGGCGACCTGGTACCGGTCGGTCGTGGCGGCGAGCGCCGGGCCATCGGCCTCGGTAACCCTGGTCTTGAGGGACGGCCCTACATCAGCCCGACCTTATGGTGTGCCATCCAGTACCTGGGCCCACGTGAAACAGCGCCGGAACATCGCCATGCGCAGAATGCCTTCCGCTTCGTGATCGAAGGGGAGGGAGTCTGGACCGTGGTCAATGGTGACCCGGTGCGCATGAGCCGGGGGGATCTGTTGTTGACCCCGGGTTGGAACTTTCACGGCCACCAGAACGTAACCGACAAACCAATGGCCTGGATCGACGGTCTTGATATCCCGTTCTCCTACCAGAACGATGTCGGCTTCTTTGAGTTCGGCTCGGAAAATCTGACCGATATCACCACGCCGCAATATTCCCGTGGCGAACGTCTGTGGTGCCATCCGGGTCTTCGCCCGCTATCAGGTCTTGCAAACACGGTCAGTTCACCCATCGGCGCCTACCGTTGGGAGCACACCGATCGTGCCCTCGACGAGCAATTGCGCCTCGAAGAGGAAGGCTTCCCCGGTGTCCTGGAGAAAGGCCATGCCGCGGTCCGCTTCATCAACCCGACCACAGGTGGCGACATCATGTCTACCATTCGTGCCGAGTTTCATCGTTTGCGTGCTGGCGCAGTGTCGGCCGAGCGTCGGGAAGTGGGTTCGCGGGTCTTCCAGGTGTTCGAGGGCAGAGGGCAGGTGATGCTCGACGGCGTCACGCGACACCTGGAAAAAGGCGACCTCTTTGTCGTTCCCTCCTGGATCAGTTGGTCGCTGCAGGCCGAAAGCCAATTCGACCTGTTCTGTTTCTCGGACGCGCCGATCATGGAGCGGCTGAATTTCGACCGCACCATGGTCAATGGCCAGTTGGTCTGATCGGACTTTCAGGGGCTGCCAGCCCATGTGCCGGCGCCCTTGATTGCCCGGCGACCTGCCAGGACTTGAAGGTGTGGGTGACGATCAGACGATTTTCGTCGACGTCCGTCGTTTCGCTGCCGCGATCAGTCACGTTGCGCCAACGCACGCTCAGGTTCGGCAAAGGACCGCTCTGAATGACATAGTCGATGTCGGTATTGCGTTACCGCTCTTTGGGCGCCACCCCCACGAATATTGAGGTCATCGCCGCGCATGTAGCGGGTCACTGCGGGATTCGCCTTGCTGGACAACCTGTGGCTGCCACCGCAGGCGTGTGAGGCAGTGTTGCAACGAGAATAAGCAACAGGTGGACGCTCGTGACATGCCTTCGGCTGTTGTCGAGAGAAGAGGACATTCATGTGCCGAGGCTGCCTCCCTGCAGAGGGGAGGCTGTCATCACGGGTTTTGTAGAGGTTGAGCGTTGGTATCTCAATACGGTGCTTGCGTCGTTAGAAGTCGAAGAACACTGTTTCCGATTCGCCTTGAAGGTGGATATCGAAGCAGTAGGCCAACTTCCCGTCAAACGCGCAGCGCCTGGCAATCAGGGACTCACGCCGATGTGGCTGTTCGATCAGATTCAATACGGGATCCACTGCATTCGCCTCCGACTCATCGTCGAAATACAGTCGCGTCTGCAAGTGAATGTTGATGCCCCGAGCGAACAGCGACACATTGATATGCGCTGCCATCGGGACACCCGAGGCATTCTTCACCGGGCCAGGTTTCACGGTTTCGATCATCCATTCACCGACATCTGTGGTGGCCGTACGGCCAAAGCCGTTAAATGGTTTTTCCTGATCGTAAGCGGTGTCGTAAAGGCCGTCGTGGTTCGCCTGCCAGAACTCCAGAAATGCGTCACGAATCAAATGCCCATTGCCATCGTAAACGTGGCCCATCAATAAAATGTGCTCACCGGGCGCGCCTGGTTTAGCCATGACGTTCCAGATTTCCTGCTCGCGCGGCGGGTTGCCGGCCGCCTCCAGTGCCAGTCCGATATGCACATAGGGGCCGGCTGTTTGCGACGGGGTTTCAGGCAGCAGTTGAACGGGCATGTGCAGGCCTCCTCAGCAGTTTTCGAAGTGAGTCTTGCGCTGGCCGCGCAGGACGATATCAAAGCGATAAGCCAGGCAATCCATAGGATTGGCCATGCTCATATCAAGCCTGGCGATCAGGCTCTGCACCGCATCCGGATTGGCGATCGACTTGACGATCGGGCACATGGGGATGAGCGGATCACCTTCGAAATACAGCTGGGTAATAAGACGCGTGGAAATTGACGGGCCACTGATGGAGACATGGATATGGGCCGGCCGCCAGTCGTTGGGGCCGTTGCGCCATGGATAGGGGCCGGGCTTGATCGTGCGGAAGCTGTAGTTGCCATCGCGGTCGGTCAATGCACGGCCGACGCCGCCGAAATTCGGATCAAGGGGAGCCAGATAACTGTCTTTTTTATGCCGGTAACGGCCACCGGCATTGGCTTGCCACATCTCCACCAGGGTATGGGGAACCGGCTTGCCGTACTGATCGCAAACCCGACCCGCGACAATGATGCGTTCGCCAACGGGCAAGCCGCCATGATTGAAGTTCAGCAGCAGATCGTTATCGTGCCGGCCCATCTTCAGGTGGGAAAAATCCGGACCGCTGGTTTCGGATAAAGATTGGGGGATGCTCACCAGTGCCTGGCGGGGGGATCGCAGGATCGAAGTCTTGTAGTCAGGTGTCAGGGCTTTGGGGTGCCAGTTACGGTCACGAATGACGAAGCGGCTGTCATGCGCATCAGACATGTCGGTCTTCCTGTTGTTATGGTTAGTCAGAGGCAAGCGCTGCATTGGCGGCTACCTGTGGCTCAGTCTCCCTCGTTACGCCCCTACCCAAAATTGAAAAAACCGACTTTATCCATATCCAAAAGGTTATGGGTATTTTCCCTCACGATATTCTTGCCCGACCTCACGCAGAACCTCCGCGCACCACTGCGCTGCGGGTGTCACAGGCATCGCAGGGTTTGTACATAACCCTACAGAACCGCCTGGTTCACGCATCCCCAGGTCCAATTCCACCAACTCGCCTTGCCGCAAGTCCTGGCGGACAGCGTCGAGCGGCGCGACCCAGATTGCCTGACTGCATTGCACGTAGCGCCGGCTCAGGGCTACTGACAGGGTTTCCAGACGTTGGCGTGACGGAGTAATTCCGTGCTGCACAAACAGGCCGTCGGCGAATTTCCGGATCGTCGTTCCCGCCAATGGCAATACCACTGGATAGTCTTCGAGGTTTTTATGCCCTGGTGGATCAGTCAGCAACGGATGGCCGCAACGTACCACCAGCGTCATGGACTCGCTGTAAAGGTGCTCGAACGTCAACCCGAGAATCGATGGGCTATCGGTCATTCTGCCAATCACCAGATCCAGCTCACCGACACGCAATTGGGACAACAGGTAGGCGCTTGGCCCGGTCACGACACTGACCGCCAACGCGGGTTGTCGGTCGTGTAAACGGCAGACAACTTCAGGAACCAACAGGCTTTCGACGGTGGATAGCACGCCTAGTCGTACGGTAATCGGCTCATGTACACCGGAGCGCAGGCTGTTGACCCCTTCACGCAGCGATTGCACGCTCGGTCCCGCATATCGCAAAAAGGCCATTCCGGCCTCGGTCAGCGTCGAGCCCTTTTTTCCCCGCTCAAACAACGTGGCAGCCAGCAGGGTTTCCAGTTCCTTCAGCGTTTTGGATAGCGCTGGCTGGCTGATGGCCAACTTGTCGCAAGCACGTGCCAGGCTACCCTGGCGCGCGACCTCGAGAAAGCAAACAAGATGACGGAATTTAATTCGGGTATCGATGTTCAATCGGGTGCGCCGCCTTCGTGGTGTGGCATTCAGTGTTCCTGGTGACCGATGTTGGGAATGCGGTGGTTATCGGTCGACGTTCGGCAGTTCGCGCCCGGGATCACTCGTCCTGGTTTGACCGCCTGGCGATAAAGCACCTGCATGGCGGATTCGCAAAGCGGTTCAAATCGCGAATAGGCAAAGCTGATATCAGGGGGATCAGTCCTGTTGTACGCCGCAGGTCCAGATTGGTACTGACGTTGGCTGACCGCGAAGAGATTGCGTGTGCAGTGGTTCAATATACTGACGATGGGGCGTGGAGGTAAGTAAGGAAAAGGTGACTTCGGTGACTTCGATTGACTAGTCGGGTTCGATTGCTGATTCAGCGACTACTTCTTCAGGCAAGGCATGTGGCGCTTCGATTCTTTCTTTGAGTGTGGCCGCATAGTCCCAGGCACTCTGCTCATCGCGAAACTGAATGTTACGGCCACCGAAGCAAACCGACCAAAGCTCTTCGCGCTGGTTAGACAACCGCTCAACCTTGACTGACATGATCAAACTCCGGACGCAGGGTAATTAGAAGTGAACTTCGGCAGATTTGATGCCAATGTCCCGAAGCTCATGAATCACGTCATCCAGGTGCCTAAATGACTCGATTTCTTCGTTGTCATTGACCAGGAAATAACTTCTTCCTGCCTCTTTTTTGAACAGGATGATCCACTCATTCGTGTTGGCCGGGTTGGCGATCACATGCGTGTCGAAGCGCATGCCTTCACCGTGTTTGGTTTTGACCTCTTCGCGTTTCATGCGGGTCTCCGAGTGTGGACGCATTCTGTCCACAAGTGTGATTGGGGGCTTGCCGTGCTGGATTTTCAGTGAACACAGGGACTGCGCCAAGGGTGGTTCGATTGCTTTACTGTTATCACTGGATGTGAATATTATGCACATGCCAACCGAGAGAGGCCAGTCATGATTGCGATACGAGAAGCGTGGAAAGCAGGCCTGTTAAGGCCAGAGCACTGGCTTCGAAATATCGTCTCTGGAGTAATCGTCGGCGTCGTGGCGTTGCCCTTGGCCATGGCGTTTGCCATCGCCTCAGGTGTCAAGCCTGAGCAAGGGATTTACACGGCCATTATCGGTGGCCTCTTGGTTTCTCTCTTCGGAGGGAGCCGTCTTCAGATTGCTGGCCCGACAGGGGCATTCATCGTCATTCTGGCTGGCGTGACCGCCAAGTACGGTGTTGACGGTTTGCAGATAGCAACGATGATGGCCGGGGTGATCCTGTTGCTGCTCGGTATCACCAAGCTTGGGGCCATCATCAAGTTCATCCCCGACCCTGTGATTGTCGGGTTCACCGCCGGCATCGGTGTGATCATTTGGGTGGGGCAATGGAAAGATTTTTTCGGTTTGCCGAAAATCAGCGGTGAGCATTTTCATCAGCGGCTCTGGCACCTGTTCCAGGCGCTTCCCCACCTACATGTGCCCACAACACTGTTGGCGCTTTTGAGTTTGCTGCTGGTCATCATGGCTCCCAGAGTTCCTGGCATAAAGCGTGTGCCGGGGCCCCTGATCGCCATGGTCATTGTGACGGTCATTCAGTCTTGTTTTCAGTTTACCGGCGTTGCGACGATTGGCAGTGCGTTTGGGGGGATTCCTCAAGGGCTGCCAACAATTGGTCTGCCTGAAATAACCATACCGCAGGTGATCGAGTTGATCGGCCCGGCGTTCGCGATTGCAATGTTGGGGGCTATCGAGTCATTACTGTCTGCTGTTGTCGCTGACGGGATGGCGGGCACCAGGCACGACTCCAATCAGGAGCTGATCGGCCAAGGCGTCGCCAACCTGGTCACTCCTTTGTTCGGCGGTTTTGCTGCGACCGGCGCGATCGCTCGAACGGCCACCAACATCCGCAATGGCGGAACCGGCCCGATTGCCGGGGTTGTCCATGCGTTCACATTGATTTTACTGATTTCTTTGCTGGCGCCTCTGGCCTCGGATATTCCGCTGTGCACTCTGGCTGCGATCCTGTTTGTCGTTGCTTACAACATGAGTGAGATGAAGCACTTCAAACGCATGGTCGAGCGTGCCCCAAAAGCCGACGTCGCGATACTTCTCATAACCTTCAGTCTGACCGTTTTGAGTGATTTAACGATCGCCGTGAACATCGGTGTCATTCTCGCCATGCTGCAATTCATGCGTCGGATGGCGTCTTCAGTGGAGGTGCAGCAAATGGTCGAAAAAGAGCTGGAAGTTGAGTTACGGTTCAATGGGCATGCTCATCTTCCGCCTGGCGTTTTGGTGTATACCATTGAAGGGCCGCTCTTCTTTGGCGCAGCAGAAACCTTTGAACGTGTTCTGGCTCAAACGCACACGGATCCGGGGACATTGATTCTTCGTCTAAAGCGAGTGCCGTTCATGGATATAACGGGCTTACAAACACTACTCGAAGTCATTGAGCACTTACGTAAGCGCAGCATCGTCGTAAAACTGTGCGAAGCCAACGAGAAAGTTCTTGGCAAGCTGGACAGGGCAGGGATACTTCAGGCGCTCGGTTCAGAGCATTATCATGCTGACTTCAAGGGAGCACTGAACAGTTATGTCGCGAGTGAGAAGTCGCCAGGCGATAGCTGAACTGGAATGCTGCAGGTAGAGCGATGAGCTGACCCCTTTTCACGCCAGCCCATTCGCGAACGCATTATTTAGTCGTCACTTTATTGTTTTTGGTCGAGTAGGACACGCCATGCGTCTCCAGGTAGTCTCGAATAAGCTGCCGGACGACCTGTGAAGGCGTCAGATCCTGAGCTGCACAGAGCTCCTCAAGGGCTTTTTTCTTGACGGGATCAATGAGCACAGTCAGTCGTGCAGTCTTGTTTTCCATGGAGTTGCCGGGACCCTGATTTGATCAATGATAATCAAATTGTAATGCCGAGGGTTTTGTTTGTCACCGTCCAGGTGCGTCAGGGCTCGCGGGGTTGACGGCGATCAATATTATCCGATTCAGCGAAGTCACAGTACCCGACCAGGCCTATGGGTACTCGGCTCGGTTTCATTGCAACATGAGCTATCTTGAGCAGCGAGCCAAATGCGGCGTCGGATGTCTCCCAAGAGATCTAAAATCATGGCTGCACAGGTTTCGAATGTTGGATGTTTACGCCAGTAGTCGCCATGAGTAGCGCTTGCCAACGAGCGATCAAACCAGCCCTGCAGCAATTGAAGGACACCTTTGATCCGCTCGTCGACGGTCTGGTTAGGTGAGGCCAGGTCGTGCCCGTAACGCTTTATGATTTCCCGCAGTAACTGAGTGCCGGGGCGATAGCCCGAGGTCTCACAAGCATCATGAAATTGCTCCTGCCGTTCGCGGTGGTCCTGGCGATCCCTCGTTGAGGTTTACCGCGAAGATGAATCCACAATAGGTGCACATGCTGACCGCCAATCTGTAGTGGTCCAATGAAACCGGACGCTGGTTAGTGCTGGTAGGCGGCGAGCATGTGGATGCTCAAGGAAGTAGCGAGGCAGCTAAACAGCCGTCCTCGGAAAACAAAAAACTTCGAAACGCTCGCTGAACGATTTAGCCAATCTGTTGCGTCCACCGGTTGAATCCACAGCCGAAAGCAGACGAAATTTTTGCAACTGTCCAGTCCTGAAACAGGTGTAAACCTTACTCAGGACGAGACAGAGAACAAAGCCGCTTTTCTCGCAGGACAAAAAAACGGGCGCCTTCAGCGTCCGTTCATTCATTCATTCCGCAGCCTGTGCCCGCAACCGCCGACCCATCACATCCATCAAATCACAACCATCGCGCAACGGAATGGCCAGCAGCCTGGAAAAGTCGGCCAACACCACCGTGTCGCAACCAATCTCGGCCCGGTAGGCAATGTTCTCCAGCACCTGCGTAACCGCACGAATTCGGTAATCCGCCAGCCATAATGGGCGACGGCGCCGACTATAAGCCGCACGAGATCAGCGAGGGAAGGTCAGGCATTCCGAGCTTTGTGCAGGACCTTTGATGATGAAACTTCAGACCTTTCACCTCACGTCGCTGGAAATATAAACACAGACCTGAGATGTTCACCGCCCCTTGTTTGCAGCCAACGACGCTATCCTTAATCACCGCTTCTGCCGTCGAGATGGACCTTCGCTCATGCAAACCGCAAACCCCCAACGCCCCCTCTGGAAAACCTACCTGCTGTTTCTCGCCCCGATGGTCCTGTCGAACTTCCTGCAATCCATGTCCGGCACGGTCAACAGCATCTACATCGGCCAGATGCTCGGCACCCAGGCGCTGGCGGCGGTGTCGGGGATGTTCCCCATCGTGTTTTTCTTCATCGCCCTGGTCATCGGTCTCGGTGCGGGCGCGGGGGTGTTGATCGGGCAGGCGTGGGGGGCGCGGGAGATACATCTGGTGAAGGCGATTGCCGGGGCGACGTTGTTGTTGGGGGGGGGTGATCGGGTTGGCGGCGGCGGTGGTGGGCAGTGTGTTTGCGCGGTCGGCGTTGGTGGGGTTGGGGACGCCGGCGGATGTGCTGGACGATGCGGTGGCGTATGCCCATGTGATGTTGTGGATCATGCCGTCGCTGTTGGTGTTTGTGTTGTTCACGCAATTATTGCGTGGGGTGAGCGATACCTTGTCGCCGTTGTTGGCGCTGGTGGTGTCAACCATTGTCGGGCTGGCGCTGACGCCGGCGTTGATTCGCGGGTGGTTGGGTTTTGCGCCGATGGGGATTCAGAGTGCGGCGTTTGCCGGGTTGGTGGGTAACCTGGTGGCGATGGGGTTGCTGGCGTGGCGGTTGATTGGCAAGGGCCATCCGCTGGCGCCGGACCGTGAGTTCTTTGCGGCGATGAAGCTGGACATGGCGATTCTCGGCAAGGTGCTGCGCATCGGTTTGCCCACTGGTTTGCAGATGGTGGTGTTGTCGCTGTCGGAACTGGTGATTCTGGCGCTGGTGAACCAGCACGGTTCCCAGGCGACGGCGGCGTATGGCGCGGTGACGCAGATCGTCAATTACGTGCAGTTCCCGGCGCTGTCGATTGCGATTACCGCGTCGATCCTCGGGGCGCAGGCGATCGGGGCCGGGCGCATCGAGCGCATGGGGCCGATTTTGCGTACAGGGTTGATGATCAATATGTGCCTGACCGGTGGCTTGGTGGTGCTCGGGTACTTGCTGTCGCATTGGCTGCTGGCGTCGTTCCTCACTGAGGAGGCGACGCGGACCATGGCTCAGCACCTGTTGCACATCATGCTCTGGAGTCTGTTGGTGTTCGGCTTCCAGGCGATCATCGGCGGCATCATGCGTGCCAGCGGCACGGTGATGGTGCCGGTGGCGATTTCCATTGTGTGCGTGGTGGGTTTGCAGTTGCCGGCGGCGTATCTGCTGGATGCGAAGTTCGGGCTGCAAGGGGTGTGGATGGCGTTTCCTGTGGCGTATCTGGGGATGCTGGTGTTGCAGACGCTGTATTACAAACGGGTGTGGCAGCATCAGAAGATTGAGCGGTTGGTGTAGGTGGTTTTTTTGATTGCCTGTTCGCGATAGTGGTGGTTCAGTTGATGTAGAGGTTGATTGTACTGACGTCTTCGCGGGCAAGCCCGCTCCCACAGGGACTGTGGTGTTTGTAATCTTGTGCACACTGAAAATCAGGCACTTCATCAGTGGGAGCAGGATTCACCGACAGGCGCCATCGCCTGGGGAGGTTTTCACATGAGCCCCTTGTCCCATTCCATCCTGCAAGACCGGCCAGCGGCCGGGCGGCGTTTGATTGAGCCGCTGCTGCCTTATGCCCACCGAGCCGATGTCATCGTTCTGGCCTTGCCCCGTGGCGGTGTGCCGGTGGCCTATGAAGTGGCCACGGCGCTGAAGGTTCGCCTGGACCTGATGCTGGTGCGCAAGCTTGGCGTGCCATCCCACCCGGAGTACGCCATGGGCGCGATTGCCAGCGGCGGTATCCGGATTCTCAATGAAGAGGCGCTGCGGGCGCACCCGATTGATCGCGCCGCGTTCGACGCCGTGGTCGAACGGGAAACCCGCGAGTTGCTGCGCCGCGAGAAGGTCTACCGCGGCACGCGGCCGCCGGTGCAACTCAAGGATCAGGTGGTGATCCTGATCGACGACGGCCTGGCCACCGGCGCTTCGATGAGGGCGGCGATCCAGGCGCTGCGGGTGCAGGCGCCATCGCGCATCGTGGTGGCGGTGCCGGTGGCACCGATCGATACGGTGGAGGTACTGCGCAGCGAGGTGGATGAACTGGTTTGCCCGCTGATGCCCGAGTGGTTCACTTCGATTGGGCATTGGTACATGGATTTTGCCCAGACCTCGGATGCCGAGGTGATCGAGCTGTTGCAGCGGGCGTGGCAACGCGGGGAGTGCGGGTAGCGCTGGTGGCCATCGACAGGTGGTCGCAAATCAACGCGTGAGGTGGAATAAACGCCAGTTGTTTGCTTTAGTCCATCTGGTGCCAGCCTTCGTGTGCTGCACGCCAACTCAAGACGGGAGCCCTCCCGGAGAGTGCCATGAACCTTCGATCCGCGCGTTGCGTCGCTCTGGCCGGCACGTTTGTGTTCGGCCCGGTGCAGTTCAGCCTGGCGCCGTTCGCTGAAGCCGTGGAATACAAGGAAGTGAACGCCAGGGCCAGCACCTTGAGTTTCACCTATGAGCAGATGGGGTCGAGAACCTATGGCACCTTCGGCAAGTTCAAGGCCGATCTCGACTTCGACACCGAAAACCCTGGCGCCGCCCATGCCGGTCTGACCATCGACCTCAAAAGCATCGACGCCGGCAGCAGCGACGCCAACACCGAGCTGCAAAAACCGGCGTGGTTCGACACGGCGACTTATCCGGTGGCGACGTTCAAGTCGACGTCCATCAAGGCCCTCGGCAATAACCGCTACACCATCACCGGCAAACTGTCCCTGCGCGGGCTCACGCGGGAGGTGAGTGTGCCGGTGCTGCTGAAATCGGAGAGCTCCATTGGCATCTTCGATGGCGAACTGGTGCTCAAGCGTGACGACTTCAAGATGGGCGAGGGCGAGTGGGCGGACAGTGTGGTGTCCAACGAGATCAATATCCGTTTTCGGATGGTGGCGCCGCAGCGGTGACTGCCAGGTGCTTTGCTCGGTACCACCTTGCGACTCACAAAAGAAAAACGCCCGATCCACATTGCATGGACCGGGCGTCGATCAATCCGCTCTAGTGCGCCACTACTGGCACCGTCACGGTTTTGCCGAAGGCTGATTTGACGGTCGCCGTCGGGCTGGGCGACGGGCCACTGCCGACGGTCGTCACCGCTATCTGCCAGCTCGCGCCTGTCGCCGTAGGCGTCAGGGTGGCGGTGCCAAGGTTCACCGTACCGGTTGTGGTCGTGACAGTCGCCGTGATGGTATTGCCCGTGCCACGCGAGGTGGTGCCGGACAGGACCCAGTAGTAGCGGCTGTTGCTGCGGGCGGTGACGGTAGCGCTGGTGACGATCAGGTTCTCGACGACCGCTGCCGAGACCGCCACGGACACCGTCGCCGGTGCCGACTCCGCACCCTTGGCATCCCTGGCCTGATAGGTAAAGGTCGCAGTGAACGGCGCGGGAACCGTGGCCGGTGGTGTGTAGATCACGCGCAGACCATCGGTGCTGACCGTGCCCTTGCCGGAGTCCGGTTGTTCCAGACCCACCACTTTAAGGGGCACGTTGCCGTCAGGGTCGCTGTCGTTGGCCAGGACGTTGATGGTCAGCGGTTGGCCGTTGTTGCTGATCGCGCTGTCGGGGTTGGCGATCGGTTTTTTGTTATCGCCATCGTTATTGTTACGCGGATCGCCAGTGCGGAAGGTCGGCAGCGCGGCGGAGTTGACGTAGGTGACGCCGTCCCAGCCGGGCAGGGGCGTTGGCATCAACTGGAACTGACCCGGATGCTCGACGTCCCAGCGCAGCAGCATTGAGGTGTCCTCATGCTGGGTGTTGTGGCAGTGCTCCATGTAGGTCCCGGCGAATTCGCGGAAGCGGATGGCTATGTCCACGTCCACCGAACTGTCGATGCCTTCGCCAATGAGATAGACGTCCTTGCGCGCCCATTTTTCCCATTCCGGCGGCGCCTTGCCGTCACGGTTGAGAACAATGCCTTCTTCGAAATGCACGTGCACCGGGTGGCTCCAGCCATTGCCGCCGTTTCTGATTTTCCACACTTCCAGTGTGCCGTCGCCGGAGAACCCGCCAGGGGTCGGGCCGTTGGCCAGTTGCGGAGCGGCGCTGATGATCCGAGGATCCATGGGGAAGCCGAAACCGCCGTCGGTCTTGATCGTCCAGGGTTGTTCGTCGGTGCCGTCGGAGCGACCGAAAGTGAACTCACGATGGCGTGCCAGCTTCAGTTTGGCCTGCATCGCCGGATCGTCGCGGTTGATCGTCAGCGGGATCATGACCTTGCCGACCGGTTTACCCGGTTTGGCGGGTTCGTAGTCGGCGGGGTTCATGCTCACGTCCTGGCCGGCATAAGGCTGGACCACCATCTGCAGGAACTTGCCCACCGCCGGGTCGCCGTTGTCCCATTCCAGCCCTTTGCTGCCCAGCTTGAGCACCGCCTTGTACTTCCCGGACAGGACGTCGGCCAGGCTCAGCGGTACAGGCTCCGGCCCCTTGCCGTTCTGGTGCTCCATCAGGTTGACGAAGTACAGCTTGTCGCCGGTCCTGATCCCGTTTTTCGCGAAGTTGACGATGATGTCGAACCGCTCGGCAATGCCCTGGGTGGGCAGGATGGCGTTGTGGTCCTGCACATCGCCGTCACCGTCCAGGTCCATGCTGCCGTCGAACGGCACGGCGTGTTCCATGAGGTTGCCGTCGTTGGCGATCATATGGAACGGCACGCGGGTATAAGACAGGCCAGAACCTGCCGGGCCGGGGAATTCGCCACCGGTGCCGACGATTTCGCGCACCAGCGCGATCCTGAAGAAGCGCGACACCGAGCCATTGAGAATGCGGAAACGATAGCTGCGCGCGCGCACATTCAGACGTGGCTGGTACTGCCAGTTGACCAGGATCTGATCGCCCAGGAAGCCATCGGTGTTGAACGGGTTGAACCACAGCTGGCCATTGGCGTCCCAGGCCTTGTCGGCCACCAGCAGGTTGACGTCATAGTCGCGGTTGCCCCAGGGCAGGGCCGAACCGCTGGGCAGGCGCAGGTTGACGCCGTCTTCGAAGGCTTCGTTGCCACGATCCAGGGCGCTGTAGTAGTTCATCATCGTCGCGTTGCCCTTGTAGACGTTCTGCGCGGTGAATTCGTGCATGTGGTCATGAAACCAGTGGGTGCTCATGGTTTCGCGCCAGTCGCCACGGATCTTGATGCTGCCGTTGTTGCACGTCTTGAGGCCTGGAGTGGCGTCGTTGACAAACAGGGTTTCGCCCGGGGCGCAGGGGAACGCCGCGCGCGGATCCTGAGCACTGGTGTTGATGGTGTCGTAGCCGGCCAGTTGTATCGGCCAGCGATAGTCGTAGTACTGCCCCGGAAAGAAAAATGCATTGGCATAGCCGTCGCTTTCGGCCGGGGAGTGGCCGTTGTGTTCGTGGGTGCTGAGGGTGTGCAGGCCAAACCCCATGTTGGCCGACGGATCGATCGGCAGGGCGTTGTAGTGACGCATCAGCACCGGTTGGCCATAGCGCACCATCAGCAGTTTCGCCGGAAAGGTGCCGTCGAAGGTCCAGAGCGCCTTGTGGTTCTGAATCGGCATGTTGGGGTGAAAGCGGGTGTCGATGCCTTTGGTGGTGCCCGTCGTGGTCGGGATGTCTGAAGTCTGGTAGTACAGCCCGCCAGGCCCGAACTCACCGACAGCATAGTTGTGCAGTTGGCGACGGTCGCGCATGCCGCCGTTGAGCTTGGCGCCTGCTTGCGCGGTCTTGAAGGCGACCTGCGGGTAGAACTCGTTCCAGCGCTGGTGCGACCAGCCTTTTCCTGGCGGACGACCTTCGGCCGGCGAGCCGACCGGATGGCGGTTGAGGAAGGCTTCGATCTGCGCTTTCCACGGGTTGCGGTCCAGCACGTTGGAGTACTGCGACGGAAACGGGTACAGCCCGGGCTGGCGCATGAAGGCTTCCAGCGCCGCGGCCGAAGGACCGCTGCGGGCGATGTTGTTCGGGTCCTGCACGGGAGCCGGGCCGACGGTCGGCACCGGGAAGGTCAGGGGCGGTGGCGGTAGTGTCGGGTCGAGTTTTTCCGTGCCGAACTCTTCGAACAGCAGCAATTGCTGGGTGTACGGCTGTGCCCCGAACAATGGGCTGGGCTTGCCATTGGTGGGGATTTTGAAGAATGTCTGCAGGGCTGGCGGCAGCACGTTATCAGTCGTTGGCGTGGTGCGGGTGCCAAAAGCGCCATTGGGCAGGGCGAGGGCGCCCTGGTTGGCGGGTGGCATGGCCAGTATGGCATCCAGCGCGGCCTTGGGGTCGGGCGGCGGATTGGTAAACGCCGAGGGGTCGGTCGGTGGTGGCGGGCCGAAATCATCCAGCGGGGCGGCGTCTGCCGTGGCCAGGGACAGCAGCATCGCGCAAGGCAAGCTTGATTTGCGCAGCCGGTCGAAGGAATCGCGTGGTGGTATCGTGCTTTTCATTGTTCACCCCTCCCTTGATGCCCCGCTGCCTCCATGTCCGGAACGACAGCTGTTGCGGGCGTAAGGGGGGCGAGTGCAACTAATGAGCCATCATCCGTGCGAAGAAAAAGTTCAGATGAATTAACAAGTTGTTCTGAGCGTTACAGACGGGAGAAGCGGGGCGGGGGAAATAGTCCTCGAATCAGGTGGTAAACACCCGGTTGGGTGGGTGAAGTACCCCATTTGTGGGGAAAGTAGCGGCCCTGTTTCACCGACCGCTTTTGACAGGATTTGCATGCCCTGAGGCGATATGGATTCAACTGCTCGAGAAGGGCGCTATTGGCCGCTGCAGGCCATTGGTGATGGGATGGTTTGCTTGAGTCGACCGCAGACGCCACTGGCGCATCCGGTCAAAACAGGAGGGTCATACTGACATAGGACACTATAGTGTTTGTCAGATGGCGGAACGAGGTAGGCGCAATTGCTGCCAGATGGGGCTTCTGGCATATGGGTGTGTTCTCTACATGCTACAAGCAGCTTTTTGGCGAGCCCCCATCGACCACACTCAAAGCTAAGCCTGCACCTCGTATCAAGTGCTGGAACCAGGTGCCCCAGGCCAGGCACACGGACGTACTGACTCCTCGCCCCTTTACACGAATACGTGTCCGGCCCCAAGCCAAGGCCGAAGCGAAGAGTAACCCCCTGCGCTACACCAGCGTCGTGCCCAGTTCGGGACAGACCAAATCGATCTTTGTATTGCACTGTATCAGTCCGCAGCAGAGATACGTGCTCCGACAAAATCAGCCTTCACGCGATACACGCACGATACATGGATCTCCTTAACTACAAACGCGTTCTTGGCCAGTTGGTGAAAAGCCACGTCGCGATTACCGCCGGCGCGATGATCAACGCACCCATCAGAAGGTTGTTCTGATCTGAACTCAAAACTGAGGAAACTGTTATGACCAAGCTCGAAAAAGTCATTTACTCGGGTACGACCCACACCACGGTCAACCGCGACCCAAGTGCCCAACGTGGCGATTACGGCGTCGTCGACATCAGACTGTCTGCGCCTGGTGGTGACAGCCATGAAATAATCGCGGCCGAACCGCACCCGACCGCCGAGCAGTTGTTTGCAGGTGCCTGGTCGGCCTGCTACATCACTGCGCTGGGGCTCGTGGCCGCACAAAAAAAGGTCGTGCTGCCGCCGGACTATTCCGTGGATATCCAGATCGACCTGGGCCAGACGGGGCCTGGCTGGTTCTTCAATGCCCGGTTCACTGTCCGCATGCCTGGCCTGGCACAGAATGTCGCCGAAACCATTGTGCACTCGGCGCATCAGCTGTGCCCATATTCGAGGGCAGTGCACGAAACCGTTTATCTCGAGCAAACCATTATTACGTCTTGATGAGCTGCCGGCTGGGCGACCAGTCCAGCCTGCGTCGCACTGGCCTGCAGTTACGGCGAACGCCAGTCCGATTACTGAAGCGGCCCACGCTCTCGCCTGCGACAAAAGCCGCAGGGTGGTGGGTCGCCGTTTTCGCCGGAGGTCTGCCGGCCTATGTCATGCCGGCTAACGGAGGCGTGTTATGAATGATCTTCTGAAGCAAGTGATTGCTGCCCATGGCGGCCTTGAGCGCTGGAATGCCTTCGGGACGGTCAGTGCCAGAATCGTTACCGGGGGTGAATTCTGGGCGACCAAGGGTATTGTCACGGATGCTAACCCGCGCAGTATTACTACGAAGACACAGCAAGAATGGGTGACCCTCACGCCCTATGGAGCCCCGGGGGTTGTCATGACTTTCGTTCCGGACCGGGTCGTGATCAGGAACAGCCAGGGCGAGACCATTGCGCAGCGCGAAAATCCCAGGTCAGCGTTTGACGGGCACGGCGCGGACACACCCTGGGATCCACTGCACCGGGCCTATTTCAGTGGCTATGCGCTGTGGACCTATCTGTCGACGCCATTCTTGCTTGTCATGCCAGGGGTTACCGTACAAGAGGTCGCACCTTGGTACGAGCACGGTGAAATGTGGCGGGTTCTGCGCGCAAAGTTTCCCCCGGCAATCGCCACCCACAGTGTTGTTCAGGATTTCTACTTCGGGCCTGATTTCCTGCTGCGACGCCACGACTATCAGGTGGACGTGTCCGGTGGCCTGGCGGCGGCTCAATATGTTTATGACTTCATTGAAATGCAGGGCATCCGCTTTCCGAGTCGCAGGCGGGTACACCCATGTGGCGCTGACTTGCAACCGGATCGCAGCCGCACTTTGGTCTGGATTGATCTGTCTGATTTCGAGTTGCGCTAAGCCAACCGCTATCCGACCGATTGTTTCTGGCCGGTTTCTGCCTGTCGCCACCGGCGGGTTCAGGTGTTCCTTGCCAGGACAGTGCAACACAGTCTGGCTTCGAACGGGGTACGCCAGCGTGACTCAGGCCGTTCCGAACCGCTTGCCACTCAGGCGGGGAATTGGGCTATCCAGTGCCTGGCAATCTCTTCGCGTCGGCAGATCCACACCGCGTCGTGGCCTTGCACGTAATCGAGGAAGCGCGCCAGCGCCATCGCACGACCAGGATGGCCACTGATCCGCCCATGCAGGCCGACGCTCATCATCTTCGGGTGTTGCGCGCCCTCCTGCCACAGCAGGTCGAAAGCATCCTTGAGCAGCCGGAAGAAGTCTTCACCGCAGGCGAAACCATTCGGCAGCAGATAGCGGGCGTCGTTGTTGACCAGTGTGTAAGGGATCACCAGATGGGCGGGCGTTCCTGGGAGCCAATAGGGCAAGTCATCGTTGTAGGCGTCCGAGCTATAGAGAAACCCACCTTCCTCGCGCAACAGGCGGCGGGTGTTCTGGCTGACCCTTCCTGTGTACCAGCCTACGGGGCGTTTACCGCAGATCTGCTCGATCACGTCGAGGGTGAGGCGGATATGGCGCCGCTCCTGGTCTTCAGGCATGTCGCGATAGTCCAGCCAACGGTAGCCATGCCCGGCAATCTCATGCCCGGCAGCGCAGAGCGCATGGCCAATCGCCGGGGTGAGTTCCAGTGCCCGGCCGACGGCGAAGGCGGTCAGCGGCAGGCCTCGGGCGCTGAACAGCTGCAGAATGCGCCACACACCTGCGCGCGATCCGTATTCGTACATGCCCTCGACGCTCAAGTCCGGTTCCCCCACACGCGGCGGGCGGCCCGGTAGCTCGTGAAGCCAGGCCTCCGACTGTGCATCGCCATTGAGGATGCATGATTCCGCGCCCTCTTCGATGTTGAGGACGAACTGGACCGCGACGCGCGCCCCACCGGGCCATCGCGGGTGGGGTGGGCAGCCGCCATAACCGATGAGGTCGCGAGCGGACATCAGCCCAGCTCGAAGGTCGTGACGCCGAACACACGTTCGTGCGCGATCGGCGGAGGAGGGCCGAGGTACATGCGTGCGCAGCCGAAAACCTCGATCATGCCCTGCTGGTGCACGAGCGCCATCGCGGCGGGGTTATTCTCCGGGGCATCGAGAAACAGCGGGCCACCCGCCGCAAATTGCGCCAGGCGCGCGTAGAGGGCATTGGCTGCCAGGGCGTCATCGGCGAACAAGGGGCCGATCTTGTAGCCTTCCCGGCAGCGCCTTACGACGCCATAGCCGCTTAGCCTGTCCTCGCGCCGGCAACCCACGGCGAGGGCATCGGCCTGGGCTATCCACCCGCTCAGGAAGGTTGCGCGCGCGGCGGGGAAGCAGGTGCGGTCGTAATCGACAACCTGATCGAACGGGAAGGTGGCCAACGGGACGATGTCCTGGTCGTCTGCCTGCGAGGTCGCCGGGTGTTTGGTGATCTCGGCACGAAAACGCATGTTGCGATGGGAGAAGACGAAGCCACCCTTGGCGTAGTAGTCCTGCATCGCGAAGACGCCGTCCATGCCGATGCTCGCGCCTGGGCGCAGGCGGGCGAGGAGTCGCTCGCGGCGTGCGTGCCAGAGGGTATTGCCCAGACCTAGACCGCGATATTCAGGCCGGACGATGAAAAAACCCATGAAACCGAATTCGCCATTGTAGGAGGTGATGGCACCGCCGCCGATCAATTCGCCGCCCCGGGACGCCGCGATGAAGGCGGCAGGGTCCGTAGCCCAGAACAGCTCGGCATCGTGAAAGCCGGGATTCCAACCCTCACGGGCAGCCCAATCGACAAGCTCGTCCAGCTCGGGACGGGTCATGTTGCGTATGACCAGCTGATTCGACACCGCGAAGTTCTCCTCAGTCGCTAATCGAGCATGTGGTCCATTCCCACTCTGAACCCTTTCGGTATAGCTTCAACCCGGGTATTGATCCAGATCGTCATGTCACGTGCAGAACATGTTTGTCGCCATTGTACTGTCCTGAGCGTGACGCCCGGTTGTTGTCAGAGAGGGCGGAACATGCACCTGCAGGAGAGGCCAGACGTTTATTCCGCTCCCGCCCCAAAGCTGCCGGTGGGAACCGGCAGAAACCGGCCAGGAGCGGAAGCGCGGGAAGTTGCATTGCATTTGAGTATCTACGGACTAACCTCACTCACGCCAGGTTACTGGGCAACTGAATTGGGGACGTAAAAACGCCGGTAAGCACGTGGCCCGCCGGCGCAAGGGGTAACCGCTCTCGTCGCAGGAAAATACGGTTGCTACGGATGAATCACGTGCGGGGCATTGCTCGAATCAGAAATCTTGCGACGTTGGGCGCAAGACGATCTCGTTAATGTCTGCACTACCGACAGGTGTTGGGACGAGTGCTTCGGCGCATGGGTGAGGCTGACGACCAGGCGTGGTTGTTTGTGTTAGCGGAGCCAACGCTCCAGCAATTTTCCCTGCGTATTGCCGATGACTTGCCAGAAGATATGCCAGTTCTGAGCTATGCTCATGCGCCTTACACGGATGCCTGTTCGACAGCTGATGATAGTGCTGCCGGCAGACAAGATGGGGAGCTTGAAAATTGTGGCTCCGCGCTTACCAGTGTCCTATCACCAGCAAGCAGGGCGAGCTGGCTTGCCAGCGATAGGGCCCGCCAGAACACTGTAAAATATTCCTGCCCCCGCGGAGGAATCCCCCATGCCAACCCCCACCTACGAACTCCTGGAAGTCCCCGGCGGCAAGCCGATCAAGCTCTGGACCCACGGCGTGCCTGTCGAACCCGAGGCCAGGGCCCAACTGATCGCCACCGCGAAGATGCCCTTCATCTTCAAGCACCTTGCCGTGATGCCCGACGTGCACCTTGGCAAGGGCTCGACCATCGGCAGCGTGGTCCCGACCGTCGGCGCCATCATCCCGGCCGCTGTGGGCGTGGACATTGGTTGCGGCATGATTGCCGCGTGCACCTCACTGACCGCCGCCGACCTGCCGGATAACCTGGGCCGCCTGCGCAGCGCCATCGAGAAAGCCGTACCCCACGGACGCAGCTTCGGCCGAAACAAGCGCGACACGGGAGCCTGGGACAACGTACCCGGCTCGGCGGAGCATGCCTGGAGAGCGCTGGCCGGGCGCTTCAAGGCGATCACCGACAAGTACCCGCGCCTGGAAAAGACCAACAATCGCCAGCATCTGGGCACCCTGGGTACCGGCAATCATTTCATCGAAGTCTGCCTGGATGAAGCCAACCGTGTCTGGTTCATGTTGCACAGCGGTTCACGCGGGGTCGGCAACGCCATCGGCTGCCTGTTCATCGAACTGGCCCAGGCCGACATGCGCCAGCACATCGCCAACCTGCCCCACCGCGACCTGGCCTATTTAGAGGAAGGCAGCCGGCACTTCGCCGATTATGTGGAAGCCGTGGGCTGGGCCCAGGATTTCGCCCGGCAGAATCGCGCCTTGATGATGCACGCGGTCATCGGCGCGGCGCGCCAGGTCATTGCCAAGCCTTTTGATGCAGAACTGGAGGCAGTGAACTGCCACCACAATTACGTGCAAAAGGAGTGGCACTTCGGCAGGGAGGTATTGGTCACCCGCAAGGGCGCGGTGTCGGCGCAAAAGGGTGAACTGGGGATCATCCCGGGCTCCATGGGCGCCAAGAGCTTCATCGTCCGCGGGCTGGGCAACGAGGAGTCGTTCTGCTCCTGCAGCCACGGCGCGGGCCGCGTCATGAGCCGGACCCAGGCGAAAAAGCTGTTCACCGTCGCTGACCAGATCCGTGCCACCGTGCATGTCGAGTGTCGCAAGGACGCTGACGTGATCGACGAAATCCCGATGGCCTACAAGGACATCGACCGCGTCATGGAAGCCCAGCGCGAGCTGGTGGAAGTCGTGCACACCCTGCGCCAGGTGGTGTGTGTAAAGGGATAGTTGAGCGCTGTCTCAGGCGTCCTTCGCAGCAGACAACCGTTACACCTTCCGCACAGGCCCCGGGTACTGCGCGATCATTGCATCAGCCGTCAGCAGCGTTACCCCCTCAACCATCGCCTGCGCCACCAGGATGCGGTCAAACGGGTCCTGGTGTAATGGGATGGACTCGCCCGCTCCGAGGCGTCAATGCGCCACGGTGGCAGTCTAAGAAGCCACCGACAGCGAGGGCGAGTCCATGAAAAGGCCTACGACGGTTAAACAGTCCCTGTCTTGAATCGACCTGTCGGCCTGTACGACGGTGGCGGTCGATCTTGCCAATCTGTTGCGTCGACCGGTTGAATCCACAGCCGTTTGCTGCCCCTCCGCACAGGCAGCAATCGGCCAGAAACAGGCATTCGGTAGCGTCCAGGAAATCAGGGACAATTCATTTGGCATTGCCGGGGACTTCTTTTAACAGGGGTGATGGTGATCCTGTCCATGCCAGGAAAACATCGCTACATCCAGCGCCACACGCTTACGCCCGAGCGGCCTTTTCAAGGCTGGGCAGCAAGGGACTGCCCGTCACTGATGAAGGGGTATGGACAGCATCCACCTGTACAACTTCGGGCTTCTGTTCTTCTACCTCGCCATTGAGCGCCTTGTGCATTTTAACCGTGTCCAGCGCCCCGACCCATTTGGCAATCGCCATGGTGCCGACACCGTTGCCAATGGTATTGGTGATTGCACGAGCTTCCGACATGAAGCGGTCGACACCCAGCAGCAAGACCATGCCCGCCACCGGAATGGTGCCGAGGGATGACAGCGTGGCCGCCAGAATGATGAAGCCGGAACCGGTGACACCCGCCGAGCCCTTGGAGGTGAACATCAGCACCGCCAGCACGATCAATTGATCGGTCAGGGTCAGCGGCGTGTTGGTCGCCTGGGCAATGAAAATCGCGGCGATGGTGTAGTAGATCGCCTGCCCGTCCGGGTTGAAGGTCAAACCGGAGGGAATGATCATCCCCGCGACAGGTTTGGATACGCCGGCCTTTTCCATCTTGGAAATCATCTGCGGCAGCACTGATTCCGAGGAACTGGTGCCCAGCACGGTGAACAGTTCTTCCTTGATGAACTTGAGGAACTTCCACAGGCTGAAACCGCTGTAGCGACAGATCGGCCCGAGCACGAAGATCACGAATACGGCGCAGGTCAGGTACACACAAGCCATCAGCTTGCCGAGCGAGAACAGCGAGCCAAAACCGTATTTGCCGATGGTGAATGCAATGGCGCCGAATGCGCCGATCGGGGCCAGGCGCATGACCATGTTGACGATGCGGAACATGCCCTGCATCAGGCTGTCCAGGGTGTCGACAAATGCTTTGCCGCGCGGACCGACGTGGGCCAGGGCGATGCCCAGCAGTATGGAGAACAACAGGATTTGCAGGACATTGCCCTTGGCGAAGGCATCGACAATGGTATCGGGAATGATGTTCATGACGAAGTCCATGAACGAGGCATGTTTCACCGCGGAGGTGTAGGTAGCCAGGCTGGACGTGTCGAGGGTGGCGACATCGATGTTCATGCCCGCGCCTGGTTTGAACACATCGACCACCACCAGTCCGACCACCAGCGCCAGCGTCGACACCACTTCGAAATACAGCAAGGCGCGAAAGCCGACCCGGCCCAGTTCCTTCATGTTTTCCATGCGGGCGATCCCTGTGACTACGGTCAGGAAGATCACCGGTGCGAGGAGCATTTTGATCAGTTTGATGAAGGCGTCGCCCAAGGGTTTGAGCGCAGCTCCGGTTTCAGGAACGAACACTCCGACAATGGCGCCGAGGATGACCGCAATGAGCACTTGTACGTAGAGTTTGCCTAATATTCTTTTCATGACAGGGCCCTGATTTTTTATTGTTGTCAGGAAATGCCAAGGAGTCGGATCCAGTGATCTGCCCCTTGGCGTTGTGCCGCAGTACTACTTTGAATCGCTGAAAAACATCAGCGGTTGATCAACGCGATGACCGCATCCGTGATCTGGCGGGTGGTAGCCGTACCGCCCAGATCAGGGGTATGCAGACCGCTTTCGGTCACGGCTTCGATGGCTGACATCAGCTGTTTGGCCGCAGCGGCTTCGCCCAGGTGTTCGAGCATCATTGCCGCCGTCCAGAAGGTTGCAATCGGGTTGGCTACACCTTTACCGGTGATGTCGAAAGCCGAGCCGTGGATCGGTTCGAACATCGAGGGGAATTTACGCGACGGGTTCAGGTTGGCGGTCGGTGCGATGCCCAGACTGCCGGACAACGCAGCGGCCAGATCGGACAGAATGTCAGCGTGCAGGTTGGTGGCGACGATCACGTCCAGGGTCGAGGGTTTGAGCACCATGCGCGTGGTCACGGCGTCCACCAGCTCCTTGTCGATCTTCACGTCCGGGAAGTCCTTGGCCACTTCGTAGAAGATCTCGTCCCACAACACCATGCCGTGACGCTGGGCGTTTGACTTGGTGACCATGGTCAGGTGTTTGCGCGGGCGGCTTTGCGCCAGTTCGAAGGCAAAGCGGTGAATGCGCTCAACTCCTGCACGGGTGAATACCGACACTTCAGTGGCAACCTCTTCCGGCAGGCCCCGGTGCACACGACCGCCGTTGCCGGAGTACTCGCCTTCGGAGTTTTCTCGCACCACCACCCAGTCGATCCGGTCACCGTTGAGCAGTGGGCTTTTCACCCCTGGCAGCACGCGCGCCGGACGCACGTTGGCGTACTGATCGAAGCCCTGGCAGATCGGCAGGCGCAGACCCCACAGGGAAATGTGATCCGGTACGTTGAGCGCTCCCACGGCACCGAAGAAAATCGCGTCGAAGGTTTTCAGTTCTTCCAGGCCCCCTTCAGGGATGTAGTAACCGTTTTTCAGGTAGTTATCCGAATTCCAGTCGAAGTGTTTGAAATCCAGTTCGAAGCCGGATCTCTCCGACAGGGCTTGCAGCACCTCGACGCCCGCGGCGATCACTTCAATACCGATGCCATCACCTGGGATCGCTGCAATCTTGTATGCGCTCATGGTCAACTCCACTCTCGTAACGTTCTTGTTTTGCCTGTCGAACGGGCTGTTCAATCAGGGTGTGAGCGGAGTATATGTAGTGAACAAATAGGTGTGAGTTACTCAGAATCACTACATAAATAACTTTGAGTTACGAATGAGCCAGACTCTGGATTTGTCATTTTTCTACCTCCTGGCCAATAAGGGCAGCCTCGCTGCCACGGCGCGGGAACTGGGCATCACACCGCCGGCGGTGAGCAAGCGTCTCACCTCGCTGGAGGCTCGATTGGGCATCCGCCTGGTCAATCGCACCACACGTTCAATGAGCCTGACTTCAGAGGGCGAACTGCTTTTCTCGCATGCCGCTCGCATCCTGACGCAGATAGAAGAGGTCGAGCAGTTGATCAGCAGTAGTCGGGCTACGCCTAAAGGCCTGATACGGGTCAACGCATCGCTGGGGTTTGGTCGCCGCTACATCGGCCCGGCACTGGGCGCGTTTTTCGCACAGTACCCGGAGGTGGAAGTGCAGCTGGAAATCAGCGATCACCCCCTTGACCTGACGACGCACGGGTTTGATCTGGGCATTCGTTTCGGTACGTTGCCGGACGCCGCCTTCCATGCACGCAAGATCGCGTCCAATCGCCGATTGTTATGCGCCTCACCGCTGTACCTGGAAAAACACGGCGTACCGCAACGCCTCACGGATTTACAGCAACACAACTGCATCTTTCTGCGGCAGAACGAAACGCCTTACGGGGTGTGGAGTTTTACTAACGGTGGGCGTACACAAAACATCAAAGTCCGTGGCGCATTGGGCTGCAATGACGGTGAAGTGGCCCTGAACTGGGCGTTGGAAGGCCACGGTATTCTTCTGCGGGCAGAATGGGATATCGCCCGCTATGTGCGCAGTGGCCGCTTGCGATTAGTGCTGGAAGACCAGACACCCACCCGCGCCGATGTTTTCGCGGTCTATCCGCAACAGTTACACCTGTCGGCGCGAGTGCGCAGCCTGATCGACTTTCTGGTTGAGCGCTTCAAGCACATTGATCACCTGGACGAAACAGAACCTGCGTACGACTGAGCAGGATCAGCGAGGAGACGCTTTGCCAGTTGCGCTGGATACTGTGGCAGATTCCTGTATCTGTCCTGGAGCTTGCATGAAAGTTGGCGTGATATCCGATACCCACGGCTTGCTGCGTCCCGAAGCGTTTGCCGCCCTGCAGGGGTGCGAGCGAATCATTCATGCCGGCGACATCGGTGCCCTGGAAGTCCTTGACCGACTGGCCTCTATTGCGCCCCTGCACGTCGTGCGCGGGAACAATGATCAAGACCTGGCATGGGCAGAACATCTCCCTGACTTTCTGCGTTTCGACCTCAATGGTTGGCAGGCGTTGCTGGTGCATGACATTGCCGATGTCCCGGTCGAACTGGAAACAGGCGTAAAGCTGGTGATTACCGGCCACTCCCACAAGCCACGCATGGAATGGCGTGGGGAGCGATTGTTTCTCAATCCCGGCAGCGCGGGGCGACGACGCTTCAAGCTTCCGGTGACGCTGGCGCTGCTTGAGGTATCGGCGACTTCAATTGAGCCTCGGTTGATTGACCTGTTGGAGTGAGCCCCACAGCGAAGGGGATCACGGTCGATGCAACACACTGGATTCTGTGTATGCAGGAGGCGTGTTGCAGGCGGATTGATCCCGTGGCTTGGCACTAGCGACGATAGTAGCGGCGATCGTCCTCGTAGCGGTATCGCATGTCACGATCCTGGTGTCGCTCCCAATAACGATGGCGCTCGGCTTCGCGGCGGGCCTGCTCTCTACGCCATTGATATCTACGCCAGTCGTCTCGGCGCCAATCGTCTCTGCGCCAATCATCTCTGCGATAGTGCCAACGACCGTCATGCCAGTATCGGTCGTCATGGGCCAGCAACGGCCCTGGCTGCTTGCCGGCCATACTGGCCAAGGTCGGCCAAGGGTTGTCGGCAGCCTTGACCGGAGCCTGAACGGCTGCGACTTCAGTTGCGAGAACAGGGGTTGGGGTCTTCATTTGTGTTGCTGATGCCGAGCCCACTGCCGCGAGCGCGAACAGGCCGAAGAGCACCATCCGTGGGTCATGGAATTTCATGAACGAAGACAACCTCTGATTGACAATTGGACGTGTGGCCATCTGGCTGCGGGTTCGCGCTTGCCGGGTGGATGGGCCTATCCACATAGACCGATAAATAGGGAAAAGTTCTAGAGAGCCGCTGTTTAAATAGCCGATGGCCCCAGTGTTCGGCGCCTTTGAGGTATTGGCCGCGACGGCCTTTACAGCGGGAACTTCAGGGTACTGGCCAGGTCAATAGGGGCCCTGTATCGCAGAAGCCGAACAGCGCTGGTGGCCTGTTTTCGGACAGTGCCGTCCGAGATCAGTCGAGTCCGTCCCCTGATGCCAATCAAGATTTTTCTACCGGGTGTCCTTTTGGCGTTCTGCGCAGTCGCGTCGCAGTGTTCCGTTGCTGCCGAGCGAAGCGCGCCCACGCAAAGTAACCGCGCGTCTACCACCCTGATCGAAACCGCCTCGCGGCAGTATGAAAATGGCCAGCTGGACCAGGCCGCTGCCTCGCTGGAGCGTGCCCTGCATATTCAGCCGAACAATCCCGCGACGCTGCATTACCTCGGTGTGTTGCGTCTTCAGCAGGGGCAGTACCAACAAGCTGAAACATTGGCGCTGCGCTCGAACGTGCAGGTTGGAAGCAACGTCGAGTTACGCAACCGCAACTTCCAATTGATCCAGGCGGCCCAACAGGCTCTGGCCTCGAATACCCCACCCCAAGCCAGGGAGGGCCTGGTTGCGGTACAGAAGGGGCAGGATGAGCAGGTCCAGGAAGCACAGATGGCGTCTGTTGAACAACCCGCAGCGGACACTGGGCAACAAGCTGGCATTTTTGATCGGGTAAAGGCTGCGTGGGCATCGGTTTCGCCGACGGCTGTCAGACCACAGCCTGAAGAAGCAGTGCAAATGGCTTCCGTCGCGCCAGCGCCCGTGTCCGATGAGGTTGTGATTCCCCGTGGCCATTTGCCGCCTCCGGGGAAATGCCGGATCTGGTTTCCTGATCGCCCGCCCGGGCATCAGCCGGCACCCGGTCGCTGCAAGAAGCTGCGACATCGGGTTCCGCCGGGAGCCTTTCTGTTGCACGGTTGAGGCTGCGGGCGAGCCGCTATTCAAGCAACTGATCGATCAACACCGCGTTGGTATAGATCAGGCTGCCATCGCTCGCACGGTGCCCGACCAGGTGAAACTGACCGCGTTCGTGGTGCAAATAGACACGCATCTGACAGTCTGACAAGGGCGCGTATCCCTCGGGCATGATCAAATCCATCGAGCCCATATCGACATCGACCATGGCTTCACGCTCGTGGGACTTCTGCAAGCGCTCTTCGGCGTCCTCCAGACGGACATGGAGAGGGCCGTCGACGTAAAAATGGATCTCACCGATCGGGATGGACTTCTGGTCGGGGCTGGGCTTGCACCAGCCTTCGATCGTCAGGGCACTCATGACGAAACCTCCCATGTGGGTTGTCGGACTCTATTGGTTTGCGTCCCTGCTCATTGCGATCACTCATGTTTGACGACTGTACAAGGGCAGGGTTCGCACTTTGTGGTCGCTTCTGGCCGATCGCTGCCGTCCGTCATCAGAGTTCAAGTATAGCTGGCAACCGGAACTCCCTTGCCAACCTCACGGTACAAGCCGATGGCTCTATACTCCTTACTGACTTTACCGCCCGGACGGGTGGTATTTGTCTGGCCTGCTTGGATGTCAGTGGCGATGCTTTTGCATAACCAATGAACATCAGGAATAGGATGAAGAGCAAATGGCAATAGCAATTATCCTGATACTAATCGTTATTGCATCAGTGCTATTCCACATACTAGCGCCCTGGCATGCGACACCGGCCGCGTCCAACTGGGGCTCCATAGACACCACCCTGTTCATCACCCTGATCATCAGCGGAATATTCTTCATTGCCATCGTCGTATTCATGGCAGTAGCGGTGATGCGGTTTCGTCACAAGGAGGGTGCCCGGGCGGCCTACCAGCCCGAAAATAAAAAGCTGGAATTATGGTTGATCATCGTCACCTCGATAGGCATTGCCGGGATGTTGGCGCCAGGCCTGGTTGTTTACGACGATTTCATCCGGGTGCCGAAAAATGCCTACGAACTTGAAGTGGTCGCCCAGCAGTGGCAGTGGGCCTTTCGTTTTCCCGGTCAGGACGCAAAGCTGGGCAAATCGGATATCAAGTTCATTGATTCCACCAATCCCCTCGGCCTTGATCCCAAGGATCCTGCAGGACAGGACGACGTGCTTGTAATGAACAATGAAGTTCACCTTCCGCTCGACCGGCCGGTGAAAGTTTTACTGCGTTCCAAAGATGTTCTGCACGATTTTTATGTGCCGCAAATTCGCAGCAAGATGGACATGGTGCCAGGGATGGTGTCGTATTTTTGGTTTACGCCAACTAAAACCGGAAAGTATGAAACCCTTTGCGCTGAATATTGTGGCGTAGGCCATTACAACATGCGCGGCCATATGATCGTGGAGGAGCAGGGCGTCTTCGATCAATGGCTAAAAGGCCAACCGACTTTTGCGCAGACATTGACCACAGCTGCCAGGCCAGGTCGGGACAGCCTGTTGGAAAAGGGCCGCCTGCTGGTCGAGAAATACGGTTGCAGTGCCTGCCATAGCCAGGATGGCAGTACCAGTCTTGGCCCTGGATGGAAGGGGCTGTACGGCCGCACTGAGCAGATGGCCGATGGCTCCAGCGTGCAGGTCGACGAGGCCTACCTGAAAGAGTCGATTCTCGATCCGAAGGCCCGTCTGGTACAGGGCTACCCGCCGGTCATGGTGGCCTATACTCTCTCTGACGATGAACTGGGTGCGCTGGTCGCCCTGATCAAATCACTGGGTGCTGCGCAGCAGGGCGATGAAGCTTCTACTGGCGAGGCATCGGGCCCAGGTGAAGACCTGGTGGCGCAGGGACAGCGGCTGGCCGGTTCGTTTGGCTGTCTGGCCTGCCACAGCGTCGATGGCAACAAGGGCGTCGGCCCCAGCTGGCAGGGCCTGTATGGCAAGACCGAAACCCTTGCCGACGATACGAGCGTCAAGGTCGATGAGGGTTATCTGAAAGAATCGGTTCTTGATCCCGCTGCCAAAATCGTCAAGGGTTACGCAGCCGTCATGCCGGCCTTGAAACCGAGCGACAAGGAGTTGGATGCGCTGATCGCTTTTATCAAATCCAAAGCGAATGCCAACGCTGATGCAAGCAAGGCGGAGCCAGGGAAGTAGCCGCAAAGCAGCCAGTAATACACTGAAACTTCGACAGGAGGATGACGTGATGGCCTATGCGGAGCAAGCCGAAACAGAAGCACTGCACGAGCCCAAGAGCTTCCTGACCAAATATGTCTGGAGTCAGGACCACAAGGTCATAGCCATTCAATATTCCTTGACGGCTTTGTTCGTGGGTCTTATCGCCGTGGTGTTGTCCGGCTTGATGCGCATGCAGATAGGTTTCCCCGGCAGTTTGCCGTTCATGGATGCCAGTACTTACTATCAGGCGATGACCATGCACGGCATGATCATGGTCATTTACTTGCTGACGGCCTTGTTTCTGGGGGGCTTCGGTAACTATCTGATCCCGTTGATGGTGGGCGCCCGCGACATGGTCTTCCCCTATGTCAACATGCTCAGCTACTGGTTCTACCTGGTGGCGGTAGTGGTGTTGCTCGCCAGTTTCTTTGTCCCTGGCGGCCCCACAGGTTCCGGCTGGACGCTCTACCCGCCACAGTCCATTGCCCAGGGGACACCGGGGGTCGAGTGGGGCATCGTGCTGATGCTCGTCTCACTGGCGATTTTTATTGTCGCCGCCACCATGGGCGGGTTGAACTACGTCACCACGGTGTTGCAGGCGCGCACCCACGGCATGACATTGTTTCGCATGCCGCTCTCGGTATGGGGAATCTTCATGGCCTCGATCATGGCCTTGCTGGCTTTCCCGGCGTTGTTTGTCAGTGCGGTCATGATGCTGTTCGACAAGCTATTGGGCACCAGCTTCTTCATGCCGGCGATGATCTCGCTGGGGCAGCAGCTCGATCACCAGGGTGGCAGCCCGATATTGTTCCAGCACCTGTTCTGGTTCTTCGGCCACCCGGAGGTGTACATCGTTGCGCTCCCGGCGTTTGGCCTGGTCTCGGACTTGATCAGCACCCATGCACGTAAAAATATCTTCGGTTATCGAATGATGGTGTGGGCCATCATTGCGATTGGCGTACTCAGTTTTGTGGTCTGGGCACACCATATGTATGTCAGCGGAATGAACCCGTACTTCGGCTTTTTCTTCGCCGTCACCACTTTGATCATCGCAGTGCCGACCGCGCTGAAAGTCTACAACTGGGTGCTGACCCTGTGGCGCGGCGACATCCATCTGACCGTGCCGATGCTGTTTGCCCTGGCCTTTATCGTCACCTTCCTGGTCGGCGGTCTGACCGGGTTGTTTCTCGGCAATGTGATCGTGGATATACCGCTCTCGGACACCTATTTCGTCGTGGCTCATTTCCATATGGTCATGGGCGTCGCGCCGGTGCTGGTGGTGTTCGGCGGCATCTACCACTGGTTTCCGAAAATAACCGGGCGCATGACCAACGACACCCTGGGCAAGCTGCATTTCTGGATTACCTTTCTGGGCACCTACGCCATCTTCTTCCCCATGCACTACCTGGGTTTCCAGGGCATGCCGCGCCGTTACTATGCCTATGAAAACTACGCGTTCATCCCGCAGTCGGCGCAAGAGTTGAATGCCTTCATTACGGTGGTCGCCTTGACCGTCGGCGTTTCCCAGTTGCTGTTTGTGTTCAACCTGGCCTGGAGCGTATTCAAAGGCAAACCCGCGGGTAGTAACCCCTGGGGGGCGGCCAGCCTGGAATGGCAAACGCCGAACACCCCACCGGTACACGGTAACTGGGGAGCGAAGATGCCGGTGGTGCATCGCTGGGCCTATGACTACAGCGTGCCGGGGATAGAGCAGGATTTCGTGCCGCAAACGGTCTCCGCCGAGGAACTGGAGCAAATGCGTCAACTCGGTGCCGGAACCAAAATAGCGGACGTTAAAACATGAACAGACTGCTATTGAGAAACGCCGACGGCGCTGCCCCCGGCGGCAGTTGGAATCGCGATCCCGAGGGCATTCAGGCCGGCGAGGGCGCCGATGGGGGCCAGACCGCAAGGCTAGGCCTGCGCTTGTTTCTGGTGGTGGTGAGTTCGTTATTCTTTCTCTTTCTGCTTGCCTTTATTGCCCGCTCACAAATGGTCGACTGGCTACCCCTGACAGAACCCATGGCGCCACTGGCCAATCCATGGCAGCTGTGGGTGAATTCGGCTTTTCTGGTATTGAGCTGCGTCGCACTGCAGTGGTCGCGCATGGCCGCCCGCCGGGCTCGAATGGACGCCACGGTCATCGCTTTTGTATTGGGTGGCGGATTTGCCATTGCCTTTCTGGCGGGGCAACTCTGGGTCTGGCAGCAGTTTGTCGCCTGGGGCTACTTTGTCGCCAGCAATCCGGCCAACAGTTTCTTCTACCTGTTGACCGGCGTGCACGGCCTGCACCTGTTGGGCGGGTTGATTGCCTGGGGCAGAACCGTCGTTAAATTCCTGCGTCATGTGCCGTTGCCGCAACTCAGCGCCAGCGTAGAACTTTGTGCCATCTACTGGCATTACTTGTTGGGTCTCTGGTTTGTGCTGTTCGCGCTGCTGACCAGCACGCCGCAAACCTATGAAACCATCGCCAGATTCTGCGGCCTGAGGTGAAAAGCCATGGCATCGCACCTGCAAGCCCAAGCCCAAGCCGAGACCAGTTCAGCCAATCCACCAGGCTCGCCACCCGCACCGGGATGGGCGGGCATCGCCAGCGACTGGTCCTCGGATAAAGAGGCCTTCAAGCAGGTCCACTGGGGCAAGGCGATGATGTGGATATTCCTGCTCAGCGATACTTTCATCTTCACCTGTTTTCTGACCGGCTACATGTCGGTACGCATGACCATCACCACCGCCTGGCCGAACCCCAGTGAAGTGTTCGCCTTGACGATCGGCGGCAGGGAAATTCCGCTTATTCTGATCGCCATTATGACCTTTGTGCTGATCAGCAGCAGCGGCACCATGGCCATGGCCGTCAACTTCGCCTATCGCCGTGATCGCGCGAAAACCACGGCCCTGATGCTGGCGACCGCGGCCTTGGGTGTGACCTTCGTCAGCATGCAGGCATTTGAATGGAGCAAGCTCATCGCAGAAGGGGTGCGCCCCTGGGGGAACCCCATGGGGGCGGCGCAATTTGGTGCCACTTTTTTCATGATTACCGGTTTTCACGGGCTGCATGTGTCAATTGGCGCCCTCTACCTCAGCATCGTGGCGCGCAAAGTACTGCGCGGCGATTATGAGCGCTCCGGAAATTATCAGAACGTCGAGATAGCCGGGCTTTACTGGCACTTCGTGGATTTGGTGTGGGTGTTTATTTTTGCTTTCTTCTATTTGTGGTAGAGGAGCACGGGTGATGGCACATGCTCAGGGTCAGCAACATCCAATCAGTCTGTATCTCAAGATATGGGGACTGTTATTCGTCCTCAGTACGATGTCGTACCTTGTCGACTATTTCCACTTCCATGGCTACCTTCGGTGGTTCCTGATTATCACGTTCATGTTGTTGAAGGCGGGTTTGATTGTCTCCATCTTCATGCACATGGCCTGGGAGCGGTTGGCCATGGTCTACGCGATATTGGTCCCACCTTTGTGTTTACTGGTGCTCGTGGGACTGATGGCCACCGAGGCGGATTATGTTTTCCTAAGTCGGGTCATATTCTTCGGTCAATAAGCCGCCTTCGAATGGCCTTGAGTCTCCAGGAGCTAACCCGATATCACTCGTTTGAACTGATGCCACTTGTGTTGCCAGGCTACTGTCCAGTGGGGGGCTGCTGCTCCCGTGCCGGCGATCGTCAGCTTTGGATGATGTCCGATGACCTGATCCAGTATCGACTCCTGATTCGGTTCAACATCCACGAAGAAGATATGTTTACCGTCTTTTACCACCTGGCTGAAATTGCGGAAGTGAGTGTTCGGTACCTGGAACCCGAAAAAGCCGCCTTCCCAGATGCAGAAGCCAAAAACAACAATGGCAAGGAAGATAAAGGGCATCCAGCCTACGACGGATTCGGTCCAGCCCATCCAATAGGCGCCAAGCAGGATCAGCGCCGCGAGTGGCACACCGACCACCGCACCAATCTCACCGGAGTGAACAGCATCCTGTTCCATTAACGAACTGATCTCGTGGAGGTGATGTTGTTCAACATCGGCAACTTTCTCACTGAGCACATGAATCTGTTCGGAATTGATGCCGCTGGCTTCCAATTCATTTTCAACGGTTTCAAGTTCGTTGAGATTGTCACTGATGTAATAGTGTCGATTCATGCCACACCTCCGATCTAGAGTTTGCTGTAGACCTCCTTTGTCCGGCAGCCGTTAACCAGGATTTTGCAGTCGGTATCTGTACCAAGGGGAACGTTGCACACTTCATGCAATCTGAGCGAAGTATAGCACTCGCCAGCAGGCGGGCCGGCTACTTGCGACACCGGTAGTGTTGCGAGATCAACCGCAAGGGCTTGCTAGTTGATCTGCACAATGACCGGACCTTCGGTCACGATCGGCGGGTTCGCCCGGATATTCGAGGTGTTTTTCTGAATCCACTCACGCGCGACTTTCGAGCTCGCATCACTGCCGGCCTTGTCCTTGCAAACAGTCACCGACGTACCACCATCTCCCGTATTCAATAGTGTGTAGCTGACCAGGCCAGGTACTGTCCGCAGGGTAGCGTCTATGTCGACATTGCGTTCTTCCAAAAGCTTGAAAAGCTCCTTTGCTCCAGCACCCAGGTAGGTTCGTATAACCGCATACATGGTCGTCTCCTTTGGGACTACCGATCTGTTGATGGTCGCAATCACTCAGGTTTCAGCTCGCCCTGATTTATTAAGCTTAGCCAAATGCCGGCGACAATCTGAATGCAACGACCACCGGCTACTTCTGGCCGTTTTCTGCCTATCGCTGAAGATTTCATGCGCCGTAAAAAGCGGCTATTGCAATGAGCGCAAGAAAACAGACCAGTTGAACGCAAAAGAAGGTAAACCGGACTGCGACGAATGCATTGGTTTGCACATGGGATACGTGAACCAGTGACTGGCACACGCGAGCGATCAGGACGAGCATGGACAAGTAGTTCACCGCTGGGCCGTTGATATCAAGGGCGGAAATCACGAACACGATGACGGCAAAGACAGGCAGGTTTTCCACACAGTTGGCGTGTGCCCTGGTCCCGCGCTGGTACCAGTCAGCGCCTTCGAGCTGATCGCTTCGGAAAGAGGCGATCGGAGCACTCGAGAACAGGATGGCAACCCAGCGATAAACGCCGACGGTTGCCATCAACAGCAGCAAAGTCCAGGTTGCAAACCCAAGCAGCATCCACATCGGTATCGTCATGGCCGCCATCCTCGAAAGATCGTCATCCCGCAGCCGCGCGGCCGATGAGCAGTCGGTCGCGCGCGGTCACTCAATTGCTCATGATGGGGGCCAGTGCGGCCTGAATCCTGGACATCTGTGCAGGCGTTGTCATCTGCGTCAACAGCCGGCCAAAGTGTGGATGCTGTACGCCCGAGACAATGTATTGCCAGCGGTACGCGCCCAGCACACAGGCTTTGATTTGCGCGGCCTCGTCGCCACTGAACGAACGTGAGACATTACCCATGAAGTAGTCGGCATCGGATGCCGACTGTGCCAACAGGATTGCGTCGACGGCCGCTACCAGCGCAATCAGGTCATTCACCGCCTGGTCGCGCTCGGCTGGCGAGAGCTTCGCGTGCTCCGCCTGCCACTCCAGTTCATCGAGTACGACGTGCCGGCTTTCATCCCTCCAGTGAAACTTGAAGACATCCTTGAACAGCGGGCACAACTCCTCGCGCGGGGCGATGCTCTGTATGTAGTGCGACTGAACGAACAGCTCGATATGACAGGTCAGTGCCAGCACCGACCAGGTGCTGGCCGACAGTACCGCGCGCGCCACTTCGTTTGGATCGGCAACTTGACGATAGCCCGCAGGCAATTGCGAACCCATCATTGTCTCAATGCGCCGGAACAGCTCCTGGTGCTTGATCTCGTCGTTGGAAAAACGCACCAGCGCTTCGAGTGCGAGTTGATTGTCAAATACATGGGCCCGACCTTGATCGAGCATTTTGGCACTGATAAAGCGCTCTACCAGGCCAAAGAGATACGCATAGGTTCGGCCCTGAATCTGACTGAGCAGGCGTGCCTCGGCCGGGGTGATAAAGGTCAGGCGGTCGATCTGCGACAGTCCGTCGGGCAGGAATTTTCGCGAGAAGTCGAAACTCCGGTCCTGCAGCAAATCGCGATCGATCTGCCATTCGTTTTTTTTCGATGACCTGACAATCCGGGCATAACGGGAAGCGTTGCCCGAGTCTGAGCCGGGTAGGGTAGCGACGGTGTTCATATGGATCTCCTGTTGCCCTGGTTGAGTTGGAGTGGGGCAATTACGATTGACGCCGGAGCCAATGACCTTGGGTGAAGCCTCTGGGAACAGTCTCGATCTCTGAGTCCGCGCTGGTGCTAATCTAGGTCTCGCGGTTCAGGCGGCAAATGACTGGAGCACCTGATTACATGCTCCGGACTCCGGAAAGGAGGGCTGGCAATTGCTGGATGCGCTTTCTGATGTATTGCGGGTGATTCGGCTGTCTGGAGGGGTGTTCCTCGAGGCGGAACTCACTGCGCCCTGGTGTATCAACGGAAGGCTCTCGGCGAATGATTGCAAACCGTTCCTGGCGGTACCCCGGCATATCATTGCGTCGCATTTTGTCGCGGCGGGGCACATGCAAATACGCATCGACGGTGACACCGCCATCGACGTGGGGGCGGGCGAACTCGTTCTGCTGCCTCGCAATGACGCTCACTCTTTTGGCAGCGACCTGAGCGTTGCGCCCATGCCGGCGAGAGAAGTCATTCAGCCGCCGCAAGTCGGTGGGATTTCACGGATCAAGTACGGCGGGGGCGGCGAGGCTACGCAGTTGTTGTGCGGATTCCTCGGCTCTGAAACACCCTTCAGTCCGTTGCTTTCGTCGTTGCCTTCCTTACTGAAACTGGACGTGCGCGCGACGGCTTCGGGCGCCTGGATCGAAAGCTCGTTCCGCTTTGCTGTCAGTGAAATCGCGGCGGGGCGGGTCGGTTCGACAACGGTCATCGCCAAGCTTTCCGAGCTGCTATTCGTCGAAGCCGTCAGCCAGTATGTCGCCAGCCTCCCCGCCGAGCGGCGCGGTTGGCTGGCGGGTTTGCGGGATCCGCATATCGGGCGTGCGCTGGCGCTACTCCATGCTCGTCCGACCGAAGGCTGGACTGCTGAAGCCCTGGCGCTTGAGGTGGGCATGTCGCGCTCGGTTTTCGCGGAGCGATTCACGGCGTTGGTCGGACAGCCACCGATGCAATACCTGACGCTCTGGCGTATGCATGTGGCGGCTCAACACCTGCGCGAAGGTCGCGGCAATGTGGCGCAAGTCGGCTTTGCAGTTGGTTATGAATCCGAAGCCGCGTTCAGTCGCGCATTCAAACGCCAGTTCGGCACATCCCCGGGCACCTGGCGCAGACAGTCGGCATGAGAAGGTCGGGTGTCGGTGGACACCCTGAAAAAGCCAGGCAGTCAATGTCTGGCCATCGACCCAAAGTCGACTGTGGTGTCAGGCGGCTTTGGGTTGAAAGGGGCATGCAAGCGGTTTCTTGCGTTTGCTGACGACGTGATCAGCCGTTTGATAGACAACGCTAGCCTTTGCCCTTGCCTCCGCTACCGCTGCTGCCACTGCCACTGCCACTGCCACTGCCGCTGTTATCTCCCTGGTTATTGTTGCCCTTGACCTGTGGCCCGACACCATCTCCCGTACGGAATGTCGGTAACGCAACCGAGTTCACGAATTTCACGCCGTCCCAGCTGGGCAACGGTGTGGGCATCAACTGGAACTGGCCAGGGTGCTCAGAGTCCCAGCGCAGCAGCATCGCCGTGTCCTCATGCTGAGTGTTGTGGCAGTGCTCCATGTAGGTACCGGCAAACTCACGGATGTGTATGGCCATTTCGACATTGTCTCGGCTCTCAGGATGGCGGCCTATATCGTACATATCTTTGCGCGCGCCTTTTTCCCATTCTGGTGGTGGTCTGCCACCTCGAGTGAGAATGATCCCTTCCTCGAAGTGCACATGCACCGGGTGACTCCAGCCATTGCCGCCGTTCTGGATCTTCCAGATTTCCAGCGTGCCTTCACCCTTGAACCCGGCCGGGGTCGGGCCAGTGGCCAGTTGTGGCGCGGCTGAAATCCGGCGCGGGTCCATGGGGAAGCCTCGGCCGCCATCGGTCTTGATCGTCCATGGTTGTTCGTCGGTGCCGTTGGAGCGGCCAAAGATAAAGGTGCGGTGCCGCGCCTGGGCAAGCCGGGCGATATCGGCAGGATCATCACGGTGCAAGGGCAGGGGGATCATGAACTTGCCCTCGGGCTTGCCAGGCTTGGCGGGCTCGAAGTCGACCGGATTCATGCTGACATCCTGGCCGGTGTAAGGCTGGACGTTCAGTTGCAGGAACAGGCCCACGCCCGGGTCACCGTTGACCCACTGTGGCCCGTGGCTGGTTTGCCTGACAACGGGCAGGTACTTCTCGGAGAGTACATCGGCCAATGGAATGTCACGTTTTGGACGCTTGCCGTCTTCATGCTCCTCGATGTTGACGAAGAAAATCTTGTCGCCCACCTTGATGCCGTTTGCCGCGAAGTCGATGACGATGTCAAAGCGCTCGGCAATGCCCTGTATCGGCAGAATGGCATTGTGGTTCTGTGTGTCGCCGTCGCCATCAAGGTCCAGGCTGCCATCGAACGGCACCGCGTGCTCCATGATATTGCCGTCGTTGGCAATCATGTGGAACGGCACCCGGTTATAGGAAACCCCGGAGTTGTTCGGGCCAGGAAACTCGCCGCCATTACCATCGACCTGACGCACCACCGCCAGCTTGAAGTAACGAGAAACCGATCCGTTGAGAATACGGAAACGGATGCGGCGGGCACGTACGTCCAGGAACGGCTTGTATTCCCAGTTGGTCAGCACCTGGTCACCGAGAAAACCGTCGGTGTTGAAGGGGTTGAACCACAACTGGCCGGTCTGGTCCCAGGCCTTGTCGGCGATCGTCAGGTTGATGTCATAGTCGCGGTTACCCCAGCTCAGCGCCGAACCGCTGGGCAAGCGCAGGTTGACCCCGTCGTCGACCGCCTCGTTGCCACGGTCCAGGGCGCTGTAGTAGTTCATCATCGTCGCGTTGCCCTTGTAGACATTCTGCGCGGTGAAATCGAGCATGTGGTCGTGGAACCAGTGGGTGCTCATGGTTTCGCGCCAGTCGCCACGGATCTTGATGGTGCCGTGGTCGCAGGTCTTGAAGCCGGGGGTGGCGTCGTTGACGAAAAGTATTTCACCGGGGTCGCACGGGAACGCTGCCCGTGGGTCCTGCGCAGTGGTGTTGATGGTGTCGTAACCGGCCAACTGGATCGGCCAGCGATAGTCGTAGTACTGGCCCGGAAAGAAGAACGCGTTGGTAAAGCCGTCGCTTTCCGCGGGGGTGTGGCCGTTGTGTTCATGGGTGGTGAGGGTGTGCAGGCCAAAGCCCCGGTTGGCCGACGGGTCAATCGGCAAGGCATCGTAATGACGCATCAGCATCGCCTGGCCATAGCGTACCAGGAGCAGTTTGGGCGGAAAGGTGCCGTCGAAGGTCCACAACGCATTATGGTCCTGGACCGGGAAGTTTTCATGAAACTGCACTTGAATGCCCTTGGTGGTGCCCTCGTTGGCCGGGTTGCCGTTGGTGTTGTGATAGAGCCCGCCTGGCGCAAATTCCCCCACGGCGTAGTTATGCCGTTGCATGTGATCACGCAAGCCACTGTTGACGTGCGCGCCGGCTTGCACAGTCTTGAAGGCGTCGCGCGGGAAAAACTCATTGAAACGCTGGTGCGACCAGCCTTTTCCCGGTGGCCGGCCTTCTGCAGGCGAATCGACCCGGCGATTGAGGAAAAGCTCGATCTGCGCCTTCCAGGGGTTGCGGTCCAGTACATTGGAGAACTCTGTCGGGAAGGGCGTCAATGCCGGCTGCCTGAGAAAAGCATCCAGCGCATCCGGCGACGGGCCGCTACGCGCCACGTTCAATGGATCCTGCGCCGGTGCGGGGCCCACCGTCGGGACCGGAAACGGAACGGGTGATGGCGGGTCGGTCGCATCCAGTTTGTTCGAGCCGAACTCCTCGAAAAGTTCAAGCTTCTGTGTGAACGGTTGAACCCCGAATACCGGGCTGGCATTACCGTTAGTGGGGATATTGAAGCTGGGTTGCAGATCGGGTGGCAGCACATTGTCGACCAAGGGGGTCTGGCGATTACCGACCACTCCATTGGGCAAGTCGAAGGCGCCGACGTTTGCCGGAGGCAACTTGAGCAAATCCCGCAATGCGGCATCGGGGTCGGCCGGCGGATTGGTGAACGCCGATGGATCGGTAGGAGGCGGTGGATCGGTGTTGTCGAGGGGGGCTGCCTGGGTGTGGGACAAGCCCAACCCCAGCATGATCGCGGCAGCAGAGATACTCAACGCCAGCCTGGTTTTGAACAATGGACTAGGAGTCAACCTTGCGGTTTCCAGTTTCATCGCAAACACCTCTGACGGGATCCCTGGAGCGCGTGGTTATACCTGGGTAACGAGCCACGGCTTCCAGGCCGGCTGGCGAAATGTTTTATTTCGAGCCGGGCTGTTGACGACGCAATTTTTTTGCCAAAAGTGAAAGGAATTGATTAATGGCTCTGCGCCACATCTCTATTGCTTGCGGGCTTTGAGCGGGCGAATCAGAAGCTGGGGGAAGGCCCCCGATAATGGGGAATACCCCCCCCCAATACAGGGTAATGGTGTTAAGCCAAGGGCCCTTCTGTAGGAGCGAGCTAGCTCGCGATGGACTCAAGAGCGCTGCGTTCAGTCAGGAAACACGCGGCATCGTTAACGACCATCGCGAGCAAGCTCGCTCCTACAATGGATCATGCTCGCATTACCCAATACAGGTTGCGATTGTGTGGGGTATTCGGGTTAAGAGAAGTGGCCGTTTACTGCCTGTCCCATTGTGCCTGTCGTCATTATTGACTGGATCGAACGGCTCCTCCGTCGATCAACAGGTTCTGCCCGGTCAGGTAGCCGGCATGGCTGCTGCAAACGAAGGCACACAGCGCACCGAACTCCTCGGGTGAGCCAAAGCGTTTGGCAGGGATTTCGGCACGGCATTCGCCAAGGAATACCTCACTGTCTTGCCCCGACGCTTCGGCGGCTGCGACCAGGTTGTCACGCAGTCGATCGGTATCGAATGAGCCTGGTTGCAGGTTGTTGATCGTCACATTGCGACTGGCAATGTTTTCTTGCCGGGCAAGCCCTGCGATGAACCCCGTCAGGCCACTGCGCGCGCCATTGGACAGGCCCAGGCTTTCGATGGGGGACTTCACGGCACTCGACGTGATGTTGACGATTCGGCCAAATCCGCGTGCCGCCATACCGTCTATCGTTGCCTTGATCAATTCGATAGGGGTCAGCATGTTGGCATCCAGCGCCTTGAGCCAGGCGTCGCGATTCCATTCGCGGAAATCCCCGGGGGGAGGGCCTCCGGCGTTGTTGATCAAAATATCGAAATGCTCATGGGCCTCGAGCGCTGCCGCCCGACCCTCGGGCGTCGAAATGTCTCCGGCCACGGCGATGACAGTCACTTGCGGATTTATCGCTCTGAGCTCACGGGCCGTTTCATTCAGCGTGTGTTCGCCCCGTGCGGTGATCACCACGTTCACGCCTTCGCGCACGAGTGCCTGTGCGCAGGCTTTACCCAGGCCTTTGCTGGCGGCGCAGACCAGCGCCCAGCGTCCTGCTATTCCAAGATTCATGCGGGTTTTCCTGAAAGGAAGCTCAAAGAAAGTGATTGTCTGTTCATGCATGGTCCACCGTAGCAGACAGGCTTGGCGATCGGGCGGCGATTCCCATGAAGCGCCGTACTCGCTCGCCCTTGGCATCGCATCGTATGGTTTCAGGTGCGGCATCGAGTTGAATATTGCCGTTCTCCATGAAAATCACCCGGTCGGAGATCGACATGGCAAAGTCCATTTCGTGGGTCACGATCAGCATGGTCATGCCTTCCTTCGCCAGGTCGCGGATCACGTTGAGCACGTCGTTGACCAGTTCCGGGTCGAGGGCCGAGGTCGGCTCGTCGAACAGCATGATCTGCGGCTCCATTGCCAAGGCCCGAGCGATCGCCACACGCTGTTGCTGCCCGCCGGAGAGCTGGTGCGGGTACTTGTGGGCATGGGCCAGCAGGCCGACCTTGTCCAGCAGCGCATACGCACGATGCTCGCTCAGCTCGCCCGGTTGACCGTGGTAACGCGGTGCCAGCGTGACGTTGTCGAGAATGGTGCGGTGCGGGAACAGGTTGAAGTTCTGGAACACCATGCCGATGTGCCGCACGCCTTTGCGCAGGCGGGAGCTGTTGGGTTTGTCCGATGCTTCGATGAATTTTTCGCCGAACAACAGAATGTCGCCGGTATCGATGGTTTCCAGGCCGTTGACCGTGCGGATCAGTGAAGTCTTGCCGGAACCGGATGGCCCGATGATCGAGACCACCTGGCCATAGTCGACATTCAGGTCGATACCCAGCAGCACCTTGTGCGTGCCATAGCTTTTCTGGATGTTCTTCAGTTGCAGGATGGGCGTCGCGTTGTTGCCGGCGGCTTTGCGCGCAGTGTCGGGCAACGCTTCGGCGCTGGCCTTGAATTTGGCAATGGTGGCCGCGTCGAGTGTGTGCGGCTTGCGGAAGTTCAGGTCCAGGTAGCGCTCCAGGCGCTGCAGGAAATAGCCGAACACGGTGACGATCAACACGTAGTAGACGCCTACCGCCGCCAGGGTCTCCATGACCAGGAAGTTGGTGGCATAGAGGCGTTGGCCGACCGTGAGGATTTCGGTCAGGGAGATGACCGAGACCAGCGATGTCAGCTTGACCACAGTGATGTATTCGTTGATCAGGGTAGGCAGCGAAATACGGAAAGCCTGGGGGATCACGATCAGGCGTTGCATGCCGAACAGGCCGACACCCAGCGCGCGCCCGGCTTCCTTCTGGCCCTTGGCCACGGAAATCAGACCGCCACGATGGATTTCCGCCATGTACGCCGCCTCGGTGACCACCAGGGCCAGCAAGCCGGAGTAGAAGGGGTTGGACAGGATCGGTCCGCTGCCGGGAAACAATTGCGGCAGGTTGTAGACGAACACCACCAGCACCAGCAACGGGATGCTGCGGAAAAACCAGATGTAGACAGCTGCCGGAATGCGCAGCAAGGGCGATTGGGACAGCTTGGCCGTGGCCAGGACAAAACCCAGCAGCATGCCGATGAACCAGGCCAGGGCGCTGAGCTGGATCACCGTGACGCAGGCTTTCCAGAAGTCTGGCAGGGAGAACAGGGAGAGAAAGTACGACCAATCGAATTGCATAGGGCACCTCGATCTGCCGCCCCCGTGCAGGGACAGCAGATGACCAGACTACAAGGACAGACTCTTAGTTGGCAGTCGGTTCTTCCAAGCCATATTTCTTAAGGATAGCGGCGTATTCACCGCTCTTTTTCGTCTCTTCGAAGGCCTTTTGCAAAGCCTGGAAGGTGTCGTCGTTGCCTTTCTTGACGAAGATGCCCAGGGTTTGCTGATAGATCGGGTGCTCGGTGGTGATCACTACCCGACCGTTGGTTTTTTCCGCGATCATTTTTGCGGCGCCGGCGATTTCAACCTGGGCCTGGATGTTTTTGGACAACAGGGCCTGGGTCACTTCGGGCGCGGAAGGGTATTCGCTGACGGTGATCGCCCCTTTGTTGTTCGGCACGCAGTAGTCATCGGACAGCTTGCGGAATTCCTTGACCCAGGTAGTGCCCTGTTCCAGGCCCAGTTTCAAACCGCACAAGTCTTCAGGCTTTTTCGCATTGATCTCGCTGCCCTGGGGCACCATGACCGCAGCACCAGTGTTGGCATAGGCGATGGTCTGGGCTTGAGTCTGGCGCTCCGGCGTGATGTACATGCCGGAAATGACTGCGTCGTACTTGCCGGAGTTCAAACCCAGAATCAGGCTCGGGAACTTGGTGTCGACGAACTCCACCTTGGCGTTCATGTGCTTGGCCAGTGCCGTTGCCAACTCGGGGTCCGAACCCACCACGTTCTTGTCCTTGTCATAGGACTCGAAAGGCGGGTAAGTGATTTCCATGCCGACCTTGAGCGTGTCTGCCGAGGCCATGCTCAGCGAGGCACCGAGCATGCCGGCTGCCAATACAGTCAAGCTCAACAGGTTCTTTTTATTGTTTTTCATTATTTACTGACTCCGGCGTAGGTAAGGGTTTGACTGAAAACTTCAATCAGGACGGTTGAGCCTGATTTTTCAAATGTCCAAAACTGGCGGGCTTGCGTGCCTTGCCTGGCAGTTGAACTTCCCCATTGGCCACCCTCTGGCGCAGATACTGATAGGTCTGCAGCGCCTGGCCATACATGTGTTCGCCGATCGTGATTTCTTCGTAGTCATTGCCGGCCTGGGCGAACCCGGGCAGCGGTTTGATCTGGGTGTGATAGTCGCAGGCATAAAACAGCGGGAAGGAATAACGCTCCTCCTTCACGCTGCGCACCCGGTGCGCAGTGGCAACGAATGCGCCTGCCGTCATCACTTCCAGCATGTCGCCGATGTTGACCACAAAGGCATCGGCGATCGGTGGTGCATCGATCCATTGACCAAGGTTGTTCATCACCTCAAGGCCAGGTTTGTCGGCCAGGAGGATGGTGAAACACTCGTAATCAGTATGGGCGCCCAGACCCGGTGCGTCATGGGCGGCACCGTCGTAGGGGTAGTGGATCAGCCGGAGCTTGGACGGCGGACGGCTGACCAGGCTGTCGAAATAGTTTTCGTCCAGGCCCAGGGTCAGGGCGAAGCCGCCGAACAGGCGCCGGCCCAGGGCGAAGATCGCTTCATAGTAGGCCTGCACCGATGCCTTGAAACCTGCCAGCTGCGGCCAGTCGTTGGGCCCCAGCAATGGCGTATTGGCCAGCACCAGCGGGTCATCGGCCGGGACTTCGAAGCCGACGTCGAAGGCCTCCTTGTGGTCCGGCTTGCCTTTGGAATAGACCTCTTCGCCTTCGGGCACAAAGCCCTTGTGGGTTTGCGAGGTACCGATGTAGTGCCGCATCTTGGTGTCGAAGGGCTGGTCGAAAAAGTCCTTGGCCGCCTTGCGCAGGTTGGCGATCAGTTGCGGGTCGATACCGTGATCGGTGATATAGAGGAACCCGACTTCGCTGGCGGCGCGCCCCAATTGTTCGGCCACGGCCAGGCGGTGTTCCAGTTCAACGCTGAACAGACCGGCGATGTTGACCACCGGGATGCTATTGAAGTTGGCTTTGTGTGTGTCATTGCTGGCGCTGTTGTTTTTATTGTCAGGCATGACGCATCGGCTCCCTAAGGATGGCTTGAGTGTTGGAAACGCTCGAAGTGTTCGCGCTCGGTCTGGCCCATCCACAGGTTCAATGACCACAGGTCGGCGACCGGGACATTGGTGAAAGGCAAATGATGCAGGTAGCCGTCGGCGCCGAATTCCGGGGTCAGGGTGCTGACCTGGTAACCGCGGGCCTGCTGCGAGCGCCAGATGCTTTCCCAGTGCTGCTGATGGAACGCCAGTTCTTTTGCATATTCGGGAGCCGCCGGGTGCGGAACCTGCGGGCCCTGGTCGTAACCGACCCGCGCCTGGATATGGTGAACCCGCTCGATGAACGCGCTCAGGTCATCGGCCGGGTCATTCAACAGACGCTCGCAAGTCACCACCCAATGGCTGATGTCACTGGTGAACAACAGATCGGGCAATTGCCGGATCAACTCCAGGGTCACCCAGGGATTGAACAGCGAACGCGAGCGGTGAGTTTCGAAACTGCAGACCTGGCCGTGCTTGCGCGCCAGATCCAGCGCCTGGCCAAAAAAATCCACTTGTTGTGGCAAGGACCAGCGGTCGTTGCCCGCCAGTACGTTGACGAAGCGTGGACCGAGTTCGGCGGCCCAGGCGAGCTTGCGGTCCAGGTCATCGAGGTGGACGGCAGGCGTTGCCGACTGGTCGGGCAGCACGTCGTACGCGGTAAAGACGGTACTGATATAGCCCAGGCGGTTGGCCTGGAGAAACGCGCCAAACTCGGCCCGTTCACCGGCGTCCAGTGGCAGGCGTGCTTCCATGCCATCAAAGCCTGCCCGCAGCAACTCATCGAGCGCCTGAGCCTTGCTCGCGGTGTAACCCCACAACGTGCGAAAGATTTCCAGCTTCATCGGTGATCCTCAAAAATCCCAGGGCCTGGTGCAAAAGTACTTCGACGGCACCAGACGGCTTGGCGATCAATGGTCAGCGGCAGCAGGGGACTTTGGATCCGGGTCTCTGCGTCATCTGATCCCACTGAGCGTTACCGAGACTGGTTCGCTGTGGGGTCGATGTTAGGCACAGGCGGTACGGCGAAAGAATCTGAAAATTCAAATGAATACTTCAGGCTTTCGTTAACAAATAGCTGGCTACTTATCGCGCTTGTCAGGAGGGATTTTTGCGGCGAGTACGTGTCTATGTTGGCTGTTAGCGAGGTGTGCCTGCATTACGGCATCATTTTGAAGAGTCCCAAGCGACAGCGCGCGCTGAGGCAGGGCGCTCCAGGCCGACTTCTGCCTGATATCGAAGACAAAAAAGCCCGCCATCGAGACTTGCGCAAAGCGCTGAAACCCACGGTTGGCGTGGGTCAGCTCGAGGAAGAGATGGCAGCCTCAATGCTCCATGACATAGGTGCCAGGTGCGGGGCAAAGGAGCGGGTACTTGCGCGAGCCGAGCTTCTTCGGCGCCGGCAGTCTGTCGCCCGAGCGCTGCCCGATCCATTCGCGCCAATGCGGCCACCAGCTGCCTTGCTGGCGCTCCCCGGCGTTCTGCAGCCAGGTTTCCGGGGACTCGGCAGCAGGCGCAGCGTAGTAGAACGACTTGGGGTTGCCCGGCGGGTTCACCAGGCTCTGCAGGTGGCCGGCGTTGGACAGTACGTAGGTTGTGTCCTCGCCAAACAACCGGGCGGTCCCGTAGCAGCCCTGCCAGGGGGTGATGTGGTCGGTGGTGCCGCCAACCACATAGGCTCCTACCTTCACCTGGGTCATGTCGATCGACTCGCCGGCAATCTCCAGTGAGCCCGGGTTGCTGTAGGGGGTGTGCTGGATCAGGTCGAGGTAGTCCGCGTGCAGTTGGGCTGGTAGACGCGTGGTGTCGTTGTTCCAGGCCAGGATATCGAAGGCCGGCGGCTTGTTGCCCAGCAGGTAGTTGTTGACCCAGCAGTTCCAGATCAGGTCGTTGGGCCGCATCCAGGCGAACATGCGGGCCATGCCCTGGCCGCTCAGCACGGCCTTGAGCAGGTAGCCGGCCGAGCTGACCAGGTCCGCCGCCCGCACGCTGACCAGCGGATTGCCTGCCAGGGTCTGGTTGGCAGCCGTGCCGATCAGCTCTTGATGCCGGGTGTTGTCCGGGAGATCGCCATCCTTGCGAGCGCGCCGTTTTCGGCCGGTCGCCTGGGGGCGCTGGGTGGAGGTTGCGGTCTCGCTCGTTCGGGTGGATCTGCTCATGGCGGCTCTCGTGTTTCCGGGCGCTGTATTGTTTTGTTCCGACTCTAGGGCAGCCGCGGCCGTGGCCACCGCTCATCGCACGACAGCGAATTTTCATTTCATGACAAGGGCAATCGTGGGCCGACGAGATGAGCGGGTGGCCTGCGGGACAGTTCGCGGCCACTTAGAGGGGGAAGGGGGATAGGTATATTTAGAACCGCACCTGCATTTTTCCTGATTGCATTCGATCCAGAGCGGGCCAAGGTGAATCGACCACGTTTCTGCAGTCAGCTTCGAGTGGCTGCTCCTGGCCGATTACTGCCGGCCTCCAAAGGCTGCAGTCGACCCATAGCAGCCGCTCAGCATTGGCAGAAATTGGCCGATTTCTGCCTGTCACGACTGACCGGTTTTGATTGCAGCCCTTCGTGAAGGACAGCTATAGGCCCTGAGCGTGTAAAAACACCTCCGCGAGCCCTTGCTATGATTTCTGAGGGTTTCATCTCAGGGGTCGCCCATGAAGCGCTTCATCCAAGGTGAACATCGAGGCCAAGGCACCTTACTTCCCGAAAGCGTCGACGACTACGTCAACGATACCAATCCGATTCGCATAGTCGACGTCTTCGTCGATGAACTCGACCTAGTCAATCTGGGTTTTGACGGTGCTATTCCTGCTGACACAGGCCGGCCTGCTTACCATCCTTCAATCCTGCTGAAAATCTAGATCTACGGCTATCTCAACCGCATTCAGTCGAGCCGGCGGCTGGAACGAGAAGCTCAACGCAACGTTGAGCTTTTGTGGTTGACCGGGCGTTTGATGCCGGACTTCAAGACCATCGCGAACTTCCGAAAAGGCAATAGCAAGGCCATCCGAGGCGTCTGTCGCTAGTTCGTTGTGCTGTGTCAGCAGTTGGAACTGTTTGGAGAGAATCTGATCCCCATCGATAGCAGTAAATTCTAAGCAGTCAACAACCGCGACCGCAATTTCACGAGCGCCAAACTGTAGCGGCGAATGGGAGAAATTGAATAGAGCATCATCCCTTCGGGACGCTCAAACAGTAGATGGGTGCAACGCACTTCCTGACGCGAAAGCTGGCCGGGGTCCTCCCTCAACGTGGAGGACAAACCATGAAGATTATTGAACCGACCGGGAAGTGCAGACCATCGAGCAGGTTGTGCCCGGCGACAATGAGCAGTCCAAGAGCAAACAGGGTTGGACTTGGCAGCCAGACCAGTATGGCGAGGGCAATCATGCTTACACCGATGGCCCAGATCACCTGCATGTTAATCACACTGGGTGGGAACTGGAATGTCCAAGCGAAATTCACCGAGGTGAACTCCAGCAGGGCAAGGAATAGGCCACGCTTGAACAGGAAGGCGTAGATCAGGCCCTGCAGCAGATATATGAAATCCAAGCGGACCGTCCGACCGAGGTCTGTGAAGCACCGCTGTTCGAGCCAAGCGAGGCGTAATTGCGCCTGAAGTCTGCATCCTTACGCCGGCACCATAACCGGCGAATAGAAGTCTCTCAGATGACTCTGAAAAAAATCAGAGGCGATTCAATCTGGAGACTTCTAAGGACGCAGGATCAGCGTTTAGGCTGGTTTAAAGCAATAAACAGCCAATTTATTGCCGTCGAGGTCGCGGACATAGGCGGCATAAGCATTCGGCGCCCAATCGCGAGTTCCTGGCGCTCCTTCATCGGTACCACCGGCCGCCAGTGCTGCTGCGTGGAAAGCATCAATCGAGGCGCGATTCGGAGCTGCGAAGCTGACAGTAACCCCGTTACCTACGCTGGCAGGGGCGCCATTGGCTGGTTTTAAAACGAAGAAAGAGGGGGCGTTCTCACCCCAGATCGAACCATTGTCGGCCAGATCGGCGATGCGCTTATGGCCCAACTGACCCAAAGCACTGTCATAGAAAGCACGGGCTTTGTTCAGATCGTTGGTGCCGACGGTAACGTGGGTAAAGATGCTCATCTATTTACTTCTCCGAGTGTAAACACAGTGGGTGGTGCAGTTATGTCAGGGCAACCCTGACGAACGTCGCTGCGCCCAAGCTCAGCGATCAAAATGAATGACGGTGCGAATGCTTTTGCCTTCGTGCATCAGGTCAAAGGCGTTGTTGATGTCATCGAGCCCCATGGTATGGGTGATGAAGGTATCCAACGGGATTTCGCCCTTTTGCGCTTTCTCGACATAGCTGGGTAGCTCACTGCGCCCCTTCACGCCGCCAAAGGCCGAACCGCGCCAGACGCGACCGGTCACCAGTTGAAATGGCCGCGTGCTGATTTCCTGGCCAGCACCGGCGACGCCGATGATCACCGACTCGCCCCAACCCTTGTGGCAGCTTTCCAGCGCCGCGCGCATCAACTGAACGTTGCCGACACACTCGAAGGAGTAGTCGACGCCGCCTTCGGTCAATTCAACGATGACATCTTGAACTGGCTTGTCGTAATCCTTCGGATTGACGAAGTCGGTGGCTCCCAGTTGTTTGGCTATCTCGAACTTGGCCGGATTGATGTCCACTGCGATGATCCGCCCCGCCTTGGCCATGGTGGCGCCGATGATGGCTGCCAGGCCGATGCCCCCCAAACCGAAAATCGCTACCGTAGCGCCTGCTTCGACCTTGGCGGTATTGAGCACTGCACCGATGCCGGTCGTGACACCGCAACCGAGCAAACACACCTTCTCCAGCGGCGCTTCCCTTGGGATTTTCGCCAGCGAGATTGCTGGTAGTACGGTGTATTCAGAAAAGGTCGAACATCCCATGTAGTGATAGATGGGCTCGCCTTTGTATGAGAAGCGACTGGTGCCATCAGGCATCAGGCCTTTGCCCTGAGTGGCGCGGATTTTCTGGCAAAGGTTAGTCTTGCCGGACAGACAGAACTTGCATTCTCCGCACTCAGGGGTGTAGAGCGGGATCACGTGATCACCCACCGCTACTGAAATAACGCCCTCGCCAATCGCCTCGACGATACCGCCGCCTTCGTGACCGAGAATGGTTGGAAAGAGGCCTTCCGGGTCAGCACCGGAAAGGGTAAAGGCATCGGTATGGCAGACCCCGGTAGCGATGATCCGCACCAGTACTTCACCCGCCTGGGGCGGTGCGACATCGACTTCAACGATTTGCAGGGGCTGGTTGGCTGCGAAGGCAACGGCGGCTCGCGATTTGATCATGTTCTTGATTCCTCAGTGCAACGAAGGCGGTAGCGGTGTTGATCGTGATTGGGCCGATCACTGCCGCAGGTCCACCGTCACCGCGGTGGTCGGGCGGGTGCAACAGAGCAGAATTCGGCCGCATTCAGGGGTATCCAATGGCTCTTCGAAATACTCGACAGAACCTTTCCGCAGGGTGACCTGGCAGGTGTTACACAGGCCTGCGCGGCAATTGAATGACGGAGTCAGGCCGTTCTGTTCGGCAAGTTCGAGCAGTGATTGGCAATTCTGATCCCATGCCACGCGCCTACCCGATGGTAGAAACTCCACGGTCAGGGCCCCTTCAATCGACGCGGTCGGCGCTTTGAGTACAGGCGACGCGCGAGGAGGGGGCGCCACTGGTACGACTTCATCCTCTTCGAGGATTGTCGCCGGGCCGAAGAACTCATAATGAATGCGCTGGCTGGCGATCCCGAGGTCGCGCAACAGGCGCCAGTTCGCCTGCATAAAGAACCGGGGGCCGCACAGATAGACGTCGTAGTCGTCCAGTGGAAGAAGCCTTTGCAAGGTTTCTCGGCTTACCAGACCCTGGCTGTGAAAGGCCGCGCTGGCCTGATCGTCGGCATTCGGGTTGCGATAGCAGAAATGCACGCTGATCCCTGGGCGACGGCTGGCCAGTGCCAAAACCTCATCGCGAAAAGCATGTACCGCTCCATTTTCGCAGGCATGGATGAAATACACCGGGCGCGACGAATGTGTACTCAGTTGATGGAGCATACTCAGCATCGGAGTGAGTCCCACGCCACCACTGAACAACACCACTGGCCTGGGGCTTTCTTCGTCCAGCACGAAGGTGCCAGTGGGACCGGCGATCTCCAGGAAATCGCCGATCTGCACATGGTCGTGCAGGTGGTTGGACCCTTGACCCGGTGGCAGCTCTGGCTGGTCGAACGGTGCAGGCTCACGTTTGACCGAAATGCGGACGCGCGCAAGGTCATTGGCGTCTCCGGATAGACTGTAGTTGCGCAGCACCTTGACACCGCCGTCCAGGGCGAGGCGAACGATGAGGTACTGCCCCGGGCGAAAGCACAGGTTGGAAACGCCGTCGCTTGCCGTCAGGACGAAGGAGGTGATGACTGCGCTCTCTTGTTTTTTTTCAATCACCCGGAAGGTCTTGAAACCTGCAGAGGAGGACAGCGTTTGCAGTTGAGTGCCCATCTCATGCCTCCGTCTTTTGTTCCGCAGTGTGCCGTTGGGTGAGCGGAATCAAGCTGCCAGCCTGTTCCTGGGCAATCAACTTATCGAGGTTACGGCGAAAACGTAGCGGCCCCGAGTCGGAAGCCAGATCGATGTTGGGCGTGCTTTTATTAGCCATGCCCTTATGCACAGCACTCAGCACTACCCGATCTTCGGCAAAGGCGTGCCGGACGTCTTCGTCGAACTGGCGTGATACATCTTCATTCTCGGTATCGAAATTACGGACCTGGAACCAGTAGTAACGCGTGTTCGATTCGTCGATCGGGGTCATGAAATTGTAGGAGTTCATCAGGAACACATGTTCGTGCAGTTCACCTTCATCGCCACCCGTTCCAGCTGGCGTGAACAGCGCCTTGATAATGGCCTGGGACGGGTAGTGCACTTCGTAGTGCTGCTTGCGATCACAATGACCACTGAACTTGACGAACTTGGCATAGAAGGGTGCCACCTCGACATCGCGCATCCAGCGCGAAACAATCACACCGACATCGGTTACCGTGGTTTGCAACGGTTCCTCTGCGCAGGCTGCGTTACCAAAGGAAGATTGATGCACCCACGCGACATGTGCGGGGTCCAGCAGGTTGTCGGTCATGTACAGGTAGTTGCACGGGATAACCATGCTGTCGCCGCGATTGAGCCCCCACGCGGGGTCACCCCATTCAGGCACGTGACAAATTTTCGCTTCGTCTGCCAGTTCGAGATCACCCATCCAGATCCAGATCAAACCGTAGCGCACGGCCAGGGGGTAGCTGCGAACCCTGGCGCCTTGGGGAATGCGTTGACTACCGGGTGCGCGGACGCAGCTACCCGAGCAGTCGAAGGTCAAGCCGTGGTAACCACATTCAATGTCATCACCTTTGCGACGCCCCATTGACAGTGGCAGCTTGCGGTGAGGGCAGGCATCTTCGAGGGCTACCGGGGTGCCGTCACTCTTGCGGTAAAGCACCACAGACTCACTGAGAAGAGTCACCGGGAAGAGATCCTCTCCCAACTCGGCTTCACTGGCGGCTACATACCATGCGTTTCGCAAAAACATGGGCATTTCTCCTTATTATTTTGTTGTTCGCCCTGTGCTGGCGAACGTTGGCTAACAAGGAGGACAGGTTACGAGGATCTGCTTGAGTAAGAATAGATGTCTAAATCTGTTTGTTAGTTTAGATCTACTAACAGGTCATAGGATTGAATGAGTGCGCGGAACCTGGACTTGAACTTGCCTCAGGCAACGCATTCAAGACCGCGCAAGGCAGTCTTGAATGTGGGGTATCGCGATGGATTTCGGCCGTTGTGGTGGGCCGGGATTTATGGGTGGGATGGAGGCTGAATGAGTGGCAGTGCCACCAAGGCACGCTCCCATATTTGTCGAGTGCGCTGCCAGACGACGGCTTGCCAATCAAGATCGGCTGGGTAGAACTGTTCGAGCAGCTCCCGTTTGATTTGCCCGGCAACTGGATCCGTGAAATCCCCGTGCAGGTGCAACCAATGGTCGTTGCGCAAAACGGTATGGATCTGTTCTCCCGGATACGTGCCGCATTCAATGACGAATGGCATCAAGTGTACGTGCGGTAGCGCGTCAATGATGGCTTGTGATGTGTAGCCAGTCGCTGTTGCGGCTACGCCCGTATCACTCTGGCTGCCAGGTCCGGTGATCAGGGTGTACAGCCAAGGCCCATAGATCGCTTGAGCATCGGCAAGCGCTGGATAGGAGGACTGGGCAATCGTCATCAGCATGGGGTGGCCATAGTCCCCGGCGCCGGTGTGAAGGTCAAAACACATGACCGTGTCGCAGCGGTGCAGGTGCTCCTGCAAAATCGTATGCAGGGTTTTGTTCGTCCAACTTGCAGTTTGTCCGCCGTAGTAAAGACCGTCAGGGTGGTTGTACTGGCCGGCCTCGACAATCGACATCACCGCTGCCCAGCCTTCTGTGCGAACGCGATCGTCGAGCAGGGCGTCGGCCTTTTCGCGCGATGGCCCCGACAGCTGTTCGCAGGCATAGATAGCGTGTAGTGACTCGTACTGGCGGTTATCGGGCAGTCCTGGAGTGAAGTCCGGATAGTTGCGATTGATGTCGATGTTGTCTTCATTGACGCGGCGCATCCAGGCCGTACCCCAGGGGTTGATGAGGTGGATCATCAGCACCGCGACATCGGCAGGCAGGGTCCTTTTGTTGAATTCCTGTAACCATCTGATCTGACAGTTCGAGCCATAGTAACCTTCAACACCGTGGGTGCCACTGAGGGCGACCAGCACTTTGCTGGCGCGTGGATCGCCAAGCCAGGCAACATCGGTACTCAGTGGCTCGCCAAAGGGCCCGTTCAATGGGTGGGGGTAGGTTGTCAGGCTGGCATCTGCCGCTTTAGCGGCAGCCAGAAATTGCTCGCGTTGGCTGTTGTAACTCGGATGCGTGGGAAAACCTGTGCTCATGGTCATCTCTTGTCGATCGCTGGCACCGGACGCTCATGGAGCGTCCGGTGCGAGGGTTTTGAACGAAGCGCTATTTCAAGCGGCCGGAGAGAAACTGGGTCAATCGTTCACTTTTCGGGTTGACCAATACTTCGCCGGGATGTCCTTCTTCTTCTACGCGACCTTGATGCAAGAACATGACGTGGTTGGAAATGTTGCGGGCAAAGCCCATCTCGTGGGTGACCACGACCATGGTTCGGCCTTCCTCTGCAAGCGCTTGCATCACTTTCAACACTTCGCCGACCAGTTCCGGGTCGAGTGCTGACGTCGGTTCGTCGAAAAGCATCACTTCCGGTTCCATCGCCAGCGCACGCGCAATCGCCACGCGCTGTTGCTGACCGCCCGAGAGATGCGAGGGATATTTACTGTCCACGCTTGAGTCCAGGCCAACCTTGCGCAGGTACTGGTGGGCTCGCTGCACAGCTTCCTTGCGCTTGATGCCAAGGACATGAACGGGCGCTTCGATGATGTTTTCCAGCACCGTCATGTGCTGCCACAGGTTGAAGTGCTGGAACACCATCGACAGTTTGGTGCGTATTTTTTGCAGTTGGCGCGGATCGGCCACACTCATGGCGCCGTTGATATCCTGTTTCGTGCGAATTTCCTCGTTGTTCACGGTAATTCGCCCGGCGCAGGGCTGTTCGAGGAAGTTGATGCAGCGCAGGAAGGTGCTCTTGCCCGATCCGCTCGAACCGATGATGCTGATGACATCACCTGCTTTGGCTTTAAGCGATACACCCTTGAGGACTTCATGAGGGCCGTACTTCTTGTACAACTCATCTATTTTCAGTTTGTACATTATCGATGCTCTCCAGGTAGCGGCAGATCAATGAGCTTGAGGTTTCAAGAAGGCCAGCCAGCGGATTTCGCAGCGACGAAAAAGCCAGACCAGGGTAAACACCATCAAGGCATAGAGCACCGCCGCTATCCCGAATGCCTCGAACGAGGAGTAAGTGGCCGAGTTCACATCACGGGCGACCTTGAGCAGATCAGGAACGGTGGCGGTGAATGCAAGGGTGGTGGAGTGCAGCATGAGGATCACCTCATTGCTGTAGTACGGCAGCGCACGACGTAGCGAAGACGGCAAAATGATTCGTCGATACAAGGTAAAGCTGGACATGCCATAAGCGCGTCCGGCTTCGATTTCACCGTAAGGTGTGGCGCGGATCGCGCCGGCGAAAACCTCTGTGGTGTATGCGCAGGTGTTGAGGGCAAAAGCCAGTAACGTGCAGTTGATCCCTTCGCGAAAGAAGGCATTCAGTTCCGGTTGGGAGCGGACCATTTCCAGGCTGTAGACGCCGGTGTAAAGAAGCAGCAACTGGATATACAGCGGCGTACCCCGGAACACATAGGTATAGAACCAGACGGGCCCACGGATGAACGGATTTCTTGAGACGCGTGCCACTGCCAGTGGCACAGCGAAGACGCCGCCGATGGCGATGGAAACCACCAGCAGCCACAACGTCATGGCAACGCCGGACAGTTGATAGCCGTCGAACCAGAGGTAGGATTGCCAATACTCCTGGATGATTTCGATCATAGCTGCGCCCCTCTGACACCGGCAGAGTAGCGGCGCTCCAGCCACATCAGGATGCCGTTGGACAGGGTGGTAATCGCTAGATAAATCAGAGCGCCGATCAGGCTGAAGTAGAACAGTTGCATCGAGTGTTTGCCGGCATCCTGCGTGACCTTGACGATATCGATAAGACCGATAATCGAGACCAGCGCGGTCGCCTTGATCAGCACCTGCCAGTTGTTGCCGATGCCTGGAAGTGCGAAGCGCATCATTTGTGGGAACAGGACCCGCACAAATAGTTGTCGACGACTCATTCCATAAGCGATAGCGGCCTCAAGCTGGCCGCCAGGTACGGACTGAAAGGCGCCACGAAACGTCTCGGTGAAATAGGCACCGTAGATGAAACCAAGGGTAAAAACCCCGGCAACAAATGGATTGAGATCAACCTGCTCGAAGTGCATCCGTTCGGTAAAAACATTCAACAAAATTTGCAGGCTGTAGAACAACAGCAACATGATCACCAGATCAGGAACACTGCGGATCAACGTTGTGTAACCTGTTGCCAACACTCGCAAGAGGCGCTGGTTGGAAAGCTTTGCCGACGCACCGATTAAACCGAGCGAAACAGCCAGCAACATCGAGAGCAACGCCAGTTTGATGGTTGCGAAAGTACCTTCGAGAATCAACGCACCATAACCCTGTAAAAACATGTTCTGTCTCTCCTTCGGCAATAGTGGTCCGTAAACCGTCTATTTAGAGGCTTTGAAATCAGGGGGAATCGCGGGGGGGCATGGCCAGGGCTCTTGATCACCCATGCATGGAGATCAGAGCCCGCCAGGACAAGGACTCAGTTATAGATATCGAAGGTGAAATACTTTTTCTGAATCGCGTCGTAAGTTCCGTTCTTGTGTATTTCTGCAAGCGCACCATTGATAGCCTGGACAAGTTTTTCGTCATCCTTGCGCAGCCCAATCGCAATCCCTTGGCCTAGTAGCTCTTCATGCTGAACAGTGTCGCCGGCAAAGGCGAACCCATTGTTTTGCGGTGTTTGCAAAAAGCCGATATCCGCGACGACCGCGTCTGTAAGGGTGGCATCGATACGGCCGCTGACAAGGTCTGGGTAGAGCAGGTCTTGATTGGTGTAAGACACAACGGTAACGCCGTGTGGTGCCCAGATTGCCTTGGCGTAAGCTTCTTGAGTGCTGCCTTGGGCGACGCCGACACGCTTGCCCTTGAGCGACTCCACGGTGGGGAGCAAACCACTGTCAGCCTTGGCGATCAGACGATTGGGCGAGTTGTAGAGCCGGTCAGAGAACGCGATATTTTCTTTGCGTTTTTCGTTGACCGTCATCGCCGAAAGGATGCCATCGAACTTCTTCGCCTTGAGTGCCGGGATGATGCTGTCGAAAGCGACTTCGACCCAGACGCACTTGACCTTGAGCTGAGCGCAAATGGCATTACCCAGATCAATATCGAAACCGATTAATTGACCACTGGGCTCCTTCGATTCGAAAGGCGCGAAGGTCGGATCTACGCCGAAGCGAAGCGTGTTCATGTCGTTGGCGAACGCGTAAGTCGAAGCGAGAGCAAATACTGTGGCGAGAATTATTTTTTTCATTGTTCTTTGCCTTTTTCAGTCATTGGAGTGTGCGCAGGGCTAATGCAAGGTCAGGGTGCAAGGCTCATCGTGTTGCCCTCGCTGCCTGCAATCAGCAGCGCTGGCAGGACCAGAATACGAGAGTCTGAACATTCGAAAAGATGCCTAAAACTGTTGCTTTGTGTAGCTGAGCTAAAGTATTAATTCGCACTCGCTTTTCTGGAGGTGCCTATGAACAACTTGCCTTCTCTACGGGCCATACAGGTATTTGAAGCTGTTGGACGCTTCGGCGGGATTGTCGAAGCGGCAAGGCGATTGGGCATTTCGGCAGGGGCTGTCAGTCAGCAAATGAGATTGCTGGAAGACAGTCTGGGGATGAGCTTGACCTTCAGGGTGGGCAAGCGTATTCGCCTGACTGCTGCGGGGCAGCGATACCACGATAGCTGCGTGGCGGCGTTTGAAGTGCTGCGTATTGCTCAGGTAGAGGTCGAGCGAGCGAAGAGTGCCACCAACTTGCGAATCAGTGCCTTGCCATCGCTGCTTTCAGATTGGCTGGCTCCGCTCATCTACACTTGGCAGAGCGACCACCCGGATATTAATCTGTTCCTTGATGGCAGCCATGCGGAACCCTCACCTGACGGCTATGAAATCGATTTTCGGGTGACATACGGAGATTATGTGGCAACCGAGCACGCCATCGAGCTGTTCCGCGATTGTGTCGTTCCGGTCTATAGCCCTCACATGTTGCGTGCCGATATGCCGTTACGGACTCCGGCAGATCTGTTGGCTTATCCGCTATTGTCTATCGATTGGTTGCCCAAGTTCGCCTCCCCACCTTCCTGGCGAGATTGGTTCAGCACGCAACAAGTCGACTGTTCTCAGATTTGTGACGGTTATCGTGTCTATTCACTGTCGTCAATGGCAATCCAGGCGGCGATCCTTGGGCAGGGCGTGGTATTGGCACAATACTCAATGATTGCCGATGCCGTGGCGGATGGGCGTTTGATCATGCCGTTCGCGCAGGGGCTGCAAATGCCTTCGTCGTATTTTTTAGTGGGTGCCAAAGATGCTTTCGATAAAGCCCACTGTCGCGACTTCCATCGATGGCTGGTAGCCCGTGGACGGGATCAAATGGCAGTAAGTGAGCGACTATTGACCTGACCATAAGTGAAAAGAATAGTTACCACTTGACCTCCCGTTTGCATTCGATCTGACCACCGATTGCATCGGATTTGACCAGCACGCTTCGTAACCATGACCGGCAGAGAGTGACCCTTAGCTGCCAGTGGCGAAAAGCAGAGATCGGCCAAAAGCGGATATTGCACTCGGTCCGCTTTTGGCCGATTCCTGCCTGTCACGCCCGACCGGAATCGATCCATGGCAGCCGGTAAAAGGTTGCGAGATTTGGCCAGAAGAGCGCAGTTTCGAGCTCAGGCTGGTGATCACGAGTGTTGGACTGAGGATAAAGACAAGTGCCCCTACGTTTGGAAGAATCGCTCGGGACGGCACGGGCCAAGGGCAGCAGATGCCTTGTCGTCAATGATCTCCTCGCTGGCAAGTCGGCCCACTATCGCCGCCAGAGTGACACCAGGATGCATCGAACAAACGTACACACCGCCAATATTGGGTAGATAGCCGATGATGGGGGTGCCATCGACAGGTATTGGCCTTAGTCCGACACACGCCAATTCAGGCTCAATGGAAACAACCCCGTAGAGTTCGTTCTGGATGGCCCCGGCGGTTCGTAGCGCTATCGCTTCCGGCCGGTTTTCCAAAGCGTCTCCCAAATAATCTTCCGCCGCCAGTAACGTACCATCCGTGCTTTGCCTCACTTCCATTTCAGGGCTGGAGATGATGGTGTTCACGAGGTTGGGCTGTGTCTTGTAGCGGATGAATATTGCAGGAGAGGTTTCTATTGGAAGGGATGCGTTCAGCATCTCTGTCAGCTGTGTGATGCCGGTCCCTGCTGCCAGTACGACAATATCGGCCTCAATGTTGCCCATTGCGGTTTCAACACCGGTCACCTTTGCACTCCGGGTCATAAAGCCGAGCACTCGAGACTGTGTGAAAACCTTCGCCCCATGAGCCTGGGCACCTGCGATCAAGACATGGGTTGCTTGCACGGCGTCCAGCGCGCCTTCTTCGGCTTCATACAAGGCATGCTGAGGGGGATTCTTGAGGTTGGGCTCCAGGCCGAGAATCCGGGAGCGGGATACCAGAGTTGCCGAAGGCTGTTGACCTGAGGCTTGCTGCACCTCACCCAGGCTCGCGCTGTAGGACAGAGAGCCCGTCCATCGTGCCTCCAGACTGGGCAGCTCGGTTTGGAGTCGGCGGTACTCTTTGATGGCCGCACCGCGCAACTGCGCGATGGAGTCGGGCCCGTTGTGGGAGGTGTTGATCCATGCGAAAGAGCGTCCTGTCACGCCGGACGCTATATCTTCAGCCTCGACCAGGATGACATTGGCTCCTTTGCCCGCCAGGTGATACGCCAAGGACGCGCCCACTATGCCTGCGCCAATGACAACAACTCGTTTGCCTGCACCATTTCTCATATCAACCTCCGTTCTGTCGACCTGACGATGGTACGACAGCCGGAGGATTGATTGACGTGAAAGCCTGGTCGTCCGTGACTTCTTTGAGTGACCGCTTCAACCCGCAGCGGCCAGTCACGCCAAGCTATCGTCGGCTGGTAATGGAGGGGCGATGGGGCTGAGAGAGGGATCAATCCAGGCTAATTCAAGGTGCGAGGAAAGGTTGCAGTAAATGTTGTGCCGGTGGTGAGAGTAGACGTGACAGCCACTTCGCCGTAGTGCGCCCTTGCGATCTCCCGAACGATGAACAGACCCAACCCGACACTTCTGAGTTCGGCATTGTCATGACTGCCTCGGATCATCGGCTCGAACAAATCCCCAAGCAACACCTCAGGTATTGGGGTGCCAAAATTGTGCACGGTAATAATGGCCGCTTGATCTTCAAAGCTTGTAGAAACGGTGACTTCGCTATCGGCGGCGCCGTAGGCGACTGCATTGGCGACCAGGTTGCCGATGAGCTGATAGAGCCGATCACTGTCTGCAGAAAAATCACCTTGGCCATACCGCAGATGGGTCAACTCATGCCCGGGGAAAGCCAGGCTCAACTCGTCCAGGCAATCGGCCACCAGTTCGTGTAAATCGACGGGTTTGGGCAGGACCGAGATACCTCGCCCGACCTGAGTCAAGGTGAAATCCAGCAAATCGGCCACCAGGCGCTGCGCACGCTCTGCCGAATGGGTGATGTGGCCAAGTATCTGCACCTGTTTAGCATCCATCTCCCTGCGGCCCAGCAGTTCCGTCGCCATCTTTATGGCTGATAACGGGTTGCGCAGGTCATGACTCACAATTCCGATAAGCTGCTCGGCGAACAGGGCTCTGTCCTCAGCCGCAGCGTACGTGATGCGCAACTTGTCCTGGGTCATATCCAGTACGCGTTGGTCCTTGAGGTGTTTGGCCAAATGCCTTTCGGCAAGCATTCGGGCATTGAGCAGTTCGCGCTCGTACCTTTGGCTATCCGCGGCTTTGAACAGCGTCATTTCATGAAATATGCCAGCAGAATGCTCACAGCTGATGGCGCTGAGCATCATCGGAATGGAATGTCCGTTGTAGTGAACGAGCTCGAATTTCACGTCAGCCACGACGCCCTGGATCTGCATGAGGGGCGCCCAGTACATCTTGTGGAACGTCCTGCCCTCGAGGCTCATCAAGTCCTGGATGTGACGACCGAGCAGCTCTTCTCTCCGGTAGCCTAACCAACGGCAGAACGTGAGGTTGACCTGTACGATCTCGCCATTTTCTGCGGTCAGCAGTAAGCCGCAGTCAGCTTCGTCGAAGAGAACGTCAGAGCCGGGCTGAGAATTGTCATCTGCGGGCATTTGTATTCACTGACCAATGGGGCCGATATCTGAAAAATTATAGGCACGACTTGCGCAAGGCCCCTCAGAATTTACCCCTTTCGCAGTGATCGGCCTCGACATTCGGGGGGTTATTTTGATTTGACCCGGGTTCCCCAGGTAAATCCGAATGCCAGACTCCTGGTCTATCACATTGAAAAAACTCATCTCGTTAAACCAGCCGATCGGCTGAGGGGCGATGCTCCAATGGGTCAGGTTGAAGTGTTTGCTCAAGGCATGCCTTGGTCCTGGTACTTATTTGTTGAACTCGGGCAGAAAGCACTCCTCTAACATAAACGTGGGAAAAATTCCCGCGCAATGATACTGACTGGCTTTGAAGGATCGTGCGGAAACCGCAGCTGCTCGTTAATGCTGCAGATTGATGTTCGTGCCGGTTGGCTGGCCGCTCCAATGGGCGGCCGGGAACTCACTGGACATTGCGTTCGATACGGAGATGACGACGCAACTCCAAGCGGAGGTTGCAACATGCAGCTCAAAAAATGTTTATTGGCGCTGGCAATTGGCGGAGTCCTGTCGGCATCGACTGTCCTTGTGCCCGATTACATCGGTAGTTTCTCCAGCGTGTATGCCAAAGATGGCGGCAGCGGAGGTGGTGGCGGGGGGCACGGTGGCGGTGGCGGTGGCTCCGGAGGCGGAGGTCACGGCGGTGAAGGCGGTGGCGGTCATGGTGGCGGCGACCATGGAGAGGGTGGCGATCATGGTGCAGCAGGCCATGGCGGTGACGGTCATGGCGGGCTGGGGCGTGGCGACGCTGACCATGGTGGCATGGCCGGGAACAGAGGCCCAGGCAATGCGCGTGACAACGACAACGCGGATGATAACGACAACGATGCCGCACATGCAGCCAGGGACGCTGCCAGAAACGACGCCGATGCAGCCCGGGATGCGGCAAAAGCTAGTGCAAATGCAACCAGAGACGCCGCCAGGGCTGAGGCGGATGCAGCCAGAGACGCCGCAAAAGCTGCTGGCGTAGTAGGCGCAGATGCAACCAGAGATGCTGCCAGGGCCGCTGCAGATGCAGCCAGGGACGCCGCCAAGGCAGACGCCGATGCAGCCAGAGATGCTGCCAGGGCTGCTGCAGATGCAGCCAGGGACGCCGCCAAAGCTGACGCGAAAGCAGCCAGAGAGGCTGCCAAAGCTGAGGCGAAAGATGCCAGACAGGCTGCCAAGGTTGAGGCGAAAGATGCCCGAGAGGCTGCCAAAGTCGAGGCGAACGATGCCCGGGAGGATGTGGCGGACGCCCCGGATGTCGACGCGGTTGAGGTACACAACTAGGCCGGCACGTTCCGTAATGAACACGGCAGGCCTGGCCGTAGAAAACGTCCCGGGAACTTGAGGGGCGTATCGCCAATGAGTCGCAAGCCCTGAAGCGTCGTGGGGCTTGCGATTTTTTTTCGAAATCTGTCGCACAGTCCGAAATACTGACGAGGATGGCGGCAATGGGGGCGGAACCGGGCGGGTAAGCAATCAATCCCAGTCGTTCACAAAAAACGGAGCCCTCCCGTTTTTTGTGGCGCAGGGGCGGGAAGTGGGACTCATCTGTCCACCGACTGCTTTTGGCCGACTCTGTTGAAAAAGTCGGCCATGGTTTGCGCATCAGAAAAGTACGCGTCCAAGATTGAAATACTTACTGTTGGCAGAGGCTTCCCTGACTCGGATTTCACGCAGCAGCGTGCAAAAAAGGCGTTTTCACCCGTTAATGATCAGGCAATTTGGGCAGAGCGATTTTTTCAACAGAATCGGCCGATTGCAGTCTGATGCCAAGGGCTGCATCCGGCCCAGGTTCACCACTTGCGCAAGTGGTGAACTGTTCGTTCTACCAATCAGACTTATGTGAATCTGGTATTAGTGCTATGTGATTGGCGCGCTTTATCGATTAATCGTTGAAAGGTAATTTGCTTCTCGGCGATATCAAACCGAGAGCAAGCCATGATCCAGAGCCTCATCCGTCAATGCGTGCCCGCCGCGGCAAAGGCCGGCAGTCTTTGTTTTGCACTGGGCGCCACCAGTGCGTGTGTCTGCGCTGACGATCACGCCCCGCTGATCATCAAGGATCAGGGCAGCCTCATTGCCGGCGGTGGGGCGATCACCCAGCCGGGAACCTTCGACCCCTACAAACCGTTGATGCCCGATGGCCAGACCTATCACGGCGACCATGTGTATGCGTTCTATCAGGTTCCCGTCGGCGCTCGTCCGCTGCCGATTCTCATGCTGCATGGCGCGGGGCAGTCCGCTAAGTCCTGGGAGACAACGGCCGACGGCCGTGAAGGGTTCCAGAACATTTTCCTGCGGCGAGGATTCTCCACGTACCTGATCGACCAGCCGCGCCGTGGCGATGCGGGACGCAGCCTGGTTGAAACGACGATCAAACCGCTGCCGGACGAGCAGTTGTGGTTCAACCAGTTCCGCATCGGCCTGTGGCCCGAGAGCTTCGAAGGCAGCCAGTTTCCACGTGGGCAGGCGGCGCTGGAGCAGTTCTTCCGGGCGATGACGCCCAATACCGGGCCCTACGACGTTGAGGTCGTATCCAATGGCGTTTGCGCTCTGTTGGAAAAGACCGGGCCGGCCATCTTGTTTACACATTCCCAGGGCGGCGGCCCCGGCTGGCTGGCGGCGATCAAAAGCTCAAACGTGCGGGCCATCGTGGCGTTCGAACCGGGCAGCGGTTTCGTGTTTCCAGAGGGGGAGGTGCCTGCACCGATTGCCAGCGCGTTCGACACGCTCTCTGGCCTGGCCGTATCGGCGCAGCAGTTCAAAGCACTGACCCGAATCCCCATCGTTATCTTCTACGGCGACAACATCCCCGACCAACCGGTTCGGCTACCGGCCCAGGACAGTTGGCGCGCGCGGCTCGAGATGGCGCGCCTGTGGCGCGATACGGTGAATCGCCATGGCGGTGACGTCAGGCTCGTTCACTTGCCGGAGATCGGTATCAAGGGCAATAGCCACTTTCCTTTTTCGGACATGAACAACGTCGAGATCGCGGATCTGGTTTCGCGGTTTCTCGCTGAAAAACATCTGGATTGACCGAGAGCGCGGCGATATCGGCCATCCCTCTCACACACTTGAAACGTCAGGAGTATCCCTATGCTGCGAACCACGCTGAAGGCCACGTTGATGGCCGCCATGATCGGGATGTCGGGCGTCGAAGCCGAGGCTGCGGACTACAAGCAGAATCCATTCACGCTGACCTACGGTGGCGCGCTGACGAAGAACGAACCGGGCAAGGTCAACATCCACCCGGTCACCTACAAACTCAATGGCCTGGACATTGCCGCCAACGTTTACACCCCGGCGAACTATGATGCGGCGAAAAAGTATCCGGTTGTTGTCGTGGCGCACCCCAATGGTGGGGTGAAGGAGCAGGTCGCGGGCCTGTATGCCCAGCGTCTGGCGGATCAGGGTTACATCACGATCACGGCGGATGCGGCGTATCAAGGGGCCAGTGGTGGTGAGCCGCGCAATGTGGACAAACCGGTGCATCGCATTGAAGACATCCATGGCATGGCGGACTTCATTGCCGGCTATCCCGGCGTCGACAGCAAGCGTCTGGGCTTGCTGGGTATCTGCGGCGGTGGCGGATATTCCTTGGCGGCGGCGCGAACCGACAAGCGCTTCCAGTCGATTGCGACCTTGAGCATGTTCAACTCCGGGCTGGTTCGCCGTAATGGCTACCAGGATTCGCAACTGTCGACGATCCAGCAACGCCTGCAGCAGGCGTCGGCGGCCCGCGCCCAGGAAGCGGCGGGTGGGGAAGTGCTCTACGTCGGTGATGCCAGGCTGACTGATGAGCAGATCGCCAGGCTGCCGTTTGACCTGTATCGACAGGGCTTCGAGTACTACGGCAAGACCCACGCTCACCCCAACTCGACCTTTCGTTACACCCAGAGCAGCCTGATGGACCTGATGAGCTTCGATGCCACGGATCAGATCGAGCTGATCGACAAGCCGTTGCTGATGATCGCGGGCAGCAAGGCCGACAGCCTGTACATGTCGCAACAAGCCTTTGCCAGGGCCACCGGTACCCAGGACAAAAAACTGTTCACCATCGATGGCGCGACCCACATCGACACCTACTGGGTGCCGGCGTATGTGGACGTCGCAGTGGACCAGTTGACCGCGTTTTACGCCAGAACGCTCTGACTTGAAGGGATATGTCCTCATGAAGAACACCTTGATAGGCATCGCGGTGTGCGCCGCGGCGCCTTTTGCCGACGCCGCCGGTGCAGGCAATGCCAGTGAATCCCGGACCGCGCAGCAGATCAGCCGGGCGGGCACTCAGACTTCGGTTGCGGGACCCACGGACTACTTCACCGGGCGGGTACGCGTCGATCCCTTGTTCCCCGCCACGGACGAGATCAGTGCTTCGGGTGCTTATGTCAGCTTCGAAGCGGGCGCGCGCTCGGCCTGGCATACCCATCCAGCAGGACAGCGATTGGTGGTGACTTCCGGCGTGGGAAGGGTCCAGGAATGGGGCAAGCCGATGCAGGAAATCCGCCCGGGTGACGTGATCGTCTGCCCTCCGGGCGTCAAGCACTGGCATGGCGCCGCTCCGACGAGCGCCATGACGCACCTGGCCGTGACTGGCTCGGTGGATGGCAAGAGTGTGCAATGGCTGGAGAAAGTGACCGACGAGCAATACAACGCCCAAGGTTCGCAGGTAACGCAAGCCAAGCCTGCGGCGCAACCTCTGTCCGAGACGCTGTCCGCCAGGCAACAGGCCATCCCGTTGATGGCCGCCGCCATGGCCACGAGCAACATGTCCGGGCTCGATAGCGCATTGAATCAAGGGCTGGATGCCGGCCTGACGGTCAGCGAGGCGAAGGAAATTCTGGTGCAACTCTACGCCTACAGCGGTTTTCCACGCAGCCTCAATGCACTCGGCGAGCTGATGAAGGTGGTCGAGGCACGCAAGCGACGCGGCGTTCAGGACGATCCGGGGCGCGAGCCCGGTCGGGGCATTCCCGTCGGCGATGAACTGCTGGCGGCGGGCAAAGCCAATCAGACGCGAATCGCCGGGGCGCCGGTGCAGGGCCCGTTGTTCGACTTCGTTCCCGTCATCAACCAGTACTTGCAGGCGCACCTGTTTGGCGACATCTTCGAGCGCGACAACCTGGACTGGCAAAGTCGTGAACTGGCCACCGTCGCGGCTTTAGCCGTCACTCCCGGTGTCGAGCCGCAACTGCGCTCGCACATGGCTGCCAGCCTGCGGGTCGGCCTGACGGCTGCGCAGTTACGTCAGCTGGTTCAACTGCTGGCTGACCAGGGTGATGCCGCCGCGGCCAAGCGTGCCGCTGAAGCGCTGGACAGTGTCCAGGCCAATCAACCCAAATAGCGCAGGGCTTCGCGCAGCAAGGTGAAGGCCGGTGAGCTTTGGCGCCGGCTCGGATAGTAGAGGTGGTAGCCAGAGAAGGGTTCGCACCAGTCTTTGAGCACCTGAACCAACCGACCTTGCGCGACATGCTCCAATACCAGGTCCTCCGGCATATAGGCCAGTCCCAGTCCCTGGAGGGCGGCCTCCAGGCGCATGGCGATGTTGTTGAATACCAGTTGGCCCTCGACCCGTACTTTCAGTTCTTGCCCGTCCTTTTCGAATTCCCAGAGGAACAGGCCGCCGTAAGTCGGCATGCGCAGGGTGATGCAGTTGTGCACCATGAGGTCACTGGGAATGACCGGCCTGGGGTATCGGGTGAAATACGCCGGGGAGCCAACCACCGCCATCCGCATGTCAGGGCCGATGCGCATCGCGATCATGTCCTTGGCGACTTGTTCGCCCAGGCGAACACCGGCATCGAAGCCTTCCGCGACGATGTCGGTCAAGCCGTAGTCGACGATGATTTCGATATTGAGATCGGGATTATCGGGAAGCAGCTTCGCCAGCACCGGATGCAACAGCGTAATCGCCGAGTGCTCACCCGCCGTGATGCGCAATTTGCCGGCCGGTTTGTCGCGGAACTTGCTGAGCAACGCCAGCTCACTGTCGATTTCTTCGAGCCGGGGAGCGATCACCCGCAGCAAATGCTCGCCGGCTTCGGTGGGTGAGACGCTTCGAGTGGTGCGAGCAAGCAACCTGACCCCCAGTCGCTCTTCCAACTGACGCATCGCCCGGCTCAAGGCCGGTTGAGACATGCCCAGCCTGGCGGCGGCGCGGGTGAAACTGCGCTCTTGGGCCACGGCCGAGAAGATCGCGAGTTGGTCATAGCTTTCGACGGTCATTCATGCGTCCCTGTTATAGACAGTTTGCGATTATGCCATCTGTGCGATTGATCGTCCGGTCTCTTGGGGGAGAGAAGATAAAAAATACCGACCCTGGTTGGCCCGTCCGAAGGGCCCGAGCCATAGCATTTCAATGCCATCCGGGTCAGTCGAGTGGCAGCGATATCGTCAATCTCGTTCCTTTGTGCGGTGCGCTGTCGATCGTGAATTCCCCGCCCAGCATGCTGATGCGTTCCTTCATCCCCACCAGCCCGAACGAGTTCAGTTTTTTGCGATCGGTCATGCCTACGCCATTGTCTTTGATCTGCAGGCAAAGCCGTCGACCTTCCCTGTAGAGTTCGATATGCACCTGTGTCGCTTGCGCGTGCCGGGCAATGTTCGACAGCGATTCCTGCACGATGCGGAACAGTGTCGTGGCGGATTTTTCATTCAGTTCGCAACGGAAAGTCTGGTCTTTCACCGACATCGTGCAATCGACCGCGCTGCGCTGGCGGAACTCTTCAAGTTGCCACTCGATCGCTGCCTGCAATCCCAGATCGAGTACGGGCGGCCGAAGTTCATTGATGATACTGCGGACACTGCGGATCGCTGTATCGAGGTGATTCAGCGCATCGCTGACCTTTTCGTTGAGCTTGGGGTGCGTGGTACTGGTGCGCGCCTGCAACATGGAGACATCGATTCGCAACGCCAGCAGACTCTGTCCCAGCTCGTCATGGATATCGCGTGCGATCCGCTTTCGCTCTTCTTCCTTGATGTGCTCCTGATAGGAGGCCAGTTCACGCAGCAGCAGCTTCGATTGCAGTAATTCTTCGGCCTGCATCGTCAGTTTGCGCTGCAGGTAGAACAGGTCGACAAACACCCGGATCTTGGCGCGAAGAACCTCGGCCACAATCGGCGAGAAGATGTAATCCACTGCGCCGTACGTATAACCGCGGAAGCGCTCGGTATCCGTATCGGCCTCGGCTGTGACGAAGATGATGGGCGTGTGGGCCGATTTCGGGCGGCCGTGAATCAGTGCCGCGGTTTCAAAACCGTCCATCACGGGCATTTTCACGTCGAGCAGGATGACTGCGAAGTCGCGCTGCAACAGCAGGCGCAGCGCCTCGCGCCCGGACGTCGCCGTGGCAACATCCAGGCCCATGTCGGCAATCACCGCGGCCAGCGCCGTAAGCTTGGCGGGATTGTCATCCACCAGCAACACCGATGCAGGCACGCCATCAGGCGGGAGCGGTTGCCGCACCTGGGCTGTGTCTTTGAGTACCGGGGGTTCCTGCTGCATATTCATGCCACTCGGTTTGTGCTGGCGCCCGCAGCGTCATCGATAGAGCCATTTGCGTATCAGTGACAGCAACTGGTCGGTATCCACCGGCTTGCTGACATAGTCCGATGCGCCTGCCTCGATGCACTTTTCACGGTCACCCATCATCGCCTTGGCCGTCAGCGCAATCATGGGCAGGGTTTCAAATCTTTTGAATGTACGGATCTGGCGCATGGTTTCAAAGCCATCCATCTCGGGCATCATGATGTCCATCAGGACGATGTCGGTATCGGGCTGCTGCTGCAGCAGTTCTATGGCGGTTCGGCCGTTTTCGGCCGTGGTCACCAGCATTTTGTTGCACTCGAGCACGCTGGTCAGGGCAAAGATATTGCGCACGTCATCGTCGACCACCAGGGCCTTTTTACCCTCCAGACTGTCCGAGCCCTCATAGAGTTTTTCCAGCATCCTGCGTTGGGTCTGCGGCAGCCTGGCTACGACGCGGTGTAGAAACAGCGCGGTTTCGTCGAGTATGCGCTCGGGGGATTGAACCGCCTTGATGACGCCCTTGCCGAGCAGTGTCCTGAATCGCTCGTGTTCCGGCTTGGTCAGTGTCTGCGCACCATAGACGACAATCGGCAATTCACGCATGGCGTGGTCTTCCTGCAACGCCTCGAGAAAGCTGATACCGGATGCGTCGGGCAGTTTGAGGTTGATTGCCATGCAGTCGTAGCGTTTCTTTGCCAGTTTCTTCAAGGCTTCAGCGCAGCTGTCGGTCGCTGCGATCTTCACGTCGCTATTGCCGAGTAGATCGAGGATGCGGGCGCGGCTGCCTTCGTCACCGTCGACGAGCAGCAGACTCCGGGTCTTGCGCCGTGCGAATGCCACGATGCCGACCAGCGCATTTTGAATCTCGTCGGCTGTGACCGGCTTGAGCAGGTAGTCGAAAGCGCCATAGCGCAGCCCGCGGGTGCGGTCGTCAGTGATCGAGATGATCTGGACCGGGATGTGACGCGTGGCGAAATTGCGTTTCAACTGCTCGAGTAGCAACCAGCCATCGATGTCTGTCAGGCCCGGGTCCAGGGTGATCGCGGCGGGTTTGAAGCGCTCGACAAGCTCCAGTGCATCCGCGCCACGGGTCGTGACGATAGCCTTGAACCCCTTCTGGCGCGCGGCCTCGAGCAGAATGCTGGCGAACCGGGCGTCGCCCTCGAGCATCAGCAGCACCTGGTCCCCGGGTTGGATAGACTCGCGGTCGTCCAGTATCTGTGCAGACGGGCCTGGCATGAGGTCGCGCCTGACCTGGTCAGGTACTGCCTCTGTCTCTGCCTCTGTCGCTGATTCGTCTAGCGACTGACGCCGGGTATCCGGTGTGCGCAAGGGCACGTACAGCGCGAAAATACTGCCCTTGCCGATCTCACCGGCGATCAGCCGCAGCTCACCGCCCAGCCGGTGTGCGAGCTCGCGACTGATCGACAGACCGAGGCCGGTGCCGCCGTATTTTCGTGAGGTTCCGGTGTCTGCTTGCTGGAACGCCTCGAAGATGAGTTTCTGCTTGCCGGCAGAGACGCCAATGCCGGTGTCGGTGACCACGAAGGCGACCACCGCATCGGCGTGATTCAGTTCGCTGTGATCCACGCTCCACCCGGACACAGCGGGTTCGATGCTGATCTTGACGCTGCCTTGCTCTGTGAACTTGAAGGCGTTGGACAGCAGGTTCTTGACCACCTGCAGCAGGCGCTTTTCGTCGGTCCAGATGACGGGGGGCAGGGTAGGCGCCAGTTCAATCGTGAAGGTCAGGCCCCGGCTTTCGGCGACCGGCCGGAAGGTGCGTTCGATCTGGTCGTGCAGATCGGCGAACAGTGCTTCATTCAGATCCAGTGTGACCGTACCCGACTCGATCTTGGACAGATAGAGAATCTCGTCGATCAGCTCCAGCAGGTCTTTGCCCGCGCTACGGATGGTCTTGGCATATTCAACCTGCCTGGGCGTGAGATTGTGTTGCGCGTTTTCGCTGAGCTGCTGGGCCAGGATCAGCAAGCTGTTCAATGGCGTCCTGAGCTCATGGGACATGCTGGAGAGGAATTCGGACTTGTACTTCGAGGTCAGCATCAACTGCTCCGCCTTCTCCTCCAGCGACAGCTTGGTGATTTCGACTTCGCGGTTCTTGCGCTCGACTTCGGCTTTCTGCTCCGCGAGCATTCCTGCCTTGTCCTCCAGTTCCTCGTTGGTCTGGCGCAATTCTTCCTGTTGCCTTTGCAACTCCTGCGCCAGCGATTGCGACTGCTTGAGCAGTTCCTCGGTACGCATATTGGCTTCGATCGTGTTGAGCACGATACCAATCGATTCAGCAAGCTGATCAAGGAAGGTTTGATGAATGATGCTGTAGCGCGTGAACGAAGCCATTTCGACGACGGCCTTGACCTTGTTCTCGAACAGGATCGGCAACACGATGATATTCAGCGGAGCGGCCGCACCCAGTCCCGATGAAATCGCGACGTAATTTGCGGGTACGTCGGTCAACAGGATGCGCCGCTTCTCGTAAGCGCATTGCCCGACCAGGCCCTCGCCAAGCCGCCACTCATCGTTCACATTGATGTTGCCCTTGTACGCATAAGCCGACAGCAGTTTGAGTTTCGCAGGATCGGGCGGGCTCTCGTTCATCATGTAGAACACACCGTGCTGGGCGTTGATCAGCGGAGCCAGTTCCGACAGCACCATCTTGGAGACAGCCGCCAGATCGCGCTGGCCCTGCAGCAGGCGGGTAAATTTCGCGAGATTGGTCTTGAGCCAATCCTGTTCCGCGTTCTGCCGCGTGGTTTCCCGCAGGTTGCGGATCATCTCGTTGACGTTGTCCTTCAATTCCGCCACTTCACCCTTTGCTTCCACCTCCACGTAACGGGTCAGATCGCCCTTGGTCACGGCAGTCGCCACGTCGGCAATTGCGCGCACCTGATTGGTCAGGTTGGCCGCCAGACCGTTCACGTTGTCGGTCAGGTCGCGCCAGGTGCCGGCAGCGCCCGGCACGTTGGCCTGTCCGCCCAGCTTGCCTTCGACGCCCACTTCACGCGCCACCGAGGTCACCTGGTCGGAGAACAGCGCCAGCGTATCGGTCATGCCGTTGATGGTGTCGGCCAGTTCGGCGATCTCGCCCTTGGCTTCCAGTGTCAGTTTCTTCTTCATGTCGCCGTTGGCTACCGCGGTCACCACTTTCGCGATGCCTCGCACCTGGCTGGTCAGGTTGGCCGCCATGAAGTTCACGTTTTCGGTCAAATCCTTCCAGGTGCCGGACACGCCTTGCACCTGTGCCTGTCCGCCGAGCTTTCCTTCGGTGCCGACTTCGCGCGCCACCCGCGTCACTTCGGCGGCAAAGCTATTGAGCTGGTCCACCATGGTGTTGATGGTGTTCTTCAGCTCCATGATTTCGCCCTTGGCCTCCACGGTAATCTTGCGCCCCAGGTTGCCTTTGGCCACCGCTGTCGTCACATCGGCGATGTTGCGCACCTGATTGGTCAGGTTGGCCGCCATGCTGTTGACCGAGTCGGTCAGGTCTTTCCAGGTGCCACCGACACCCGCCACCTTGGCCTGGCCACCGAGCTTGCCGTCAGTCCCGACTTCGCGTGCCATGCGCGTCACTTCGTCGGCAAAGGTCGAGAGCTGGTCGACCATTGTGTTGATGGTTTCCTTGAGCTGGAGAATTTCACCTTTCGCTTCGGCTGTGATCTTGCGCGACAGGTCGCCGTTGGCCACCGCCGTGGTCACGTCGGCAATGTTGCGCACCTGGGTGGTCAGGTTGGCCGCCATGCCATTGACCGAATTGGTCAGGTCCTTCCAGGTACCGGATACGCCGGTCACTTCGGCTTGTCCACCCAGTTTGCCTTCGGTACCGACTTCCAGCGCCACGCGTGTCACCTCCGCGGCGAAGCTGGAGAGCTGGTCGACCATCGTGTTGATGGTGTTTTTCAGTTCGAGAATCTCGCCCTTGGCTTCAACGGTAATTTTCTTGCCGAGGTCGCCACGCGCCACCGCCGTCGTCACCTGTGCGAGGTTGCGCACCTGGGTGGTCAGGTTGGCCGCCATGCCGTTGACCGATTCGGTCAGGTCGCGCCAGGTGCCTGATACGTCGCGCACTTCGGCCTGACCGCCCAACTTGCCTTCGGTCCCGACTTCCAGCGCCACGCGGGTCACCTCCGCAGCGAAGCTCGAGAGCTGGCCGACCATCGTGTTGATGGTGTTTTTCAACTCGAGAATCTCACCCCTGGCTTCGACGGTAATCGTCTTGCCCAGATCGCCTTTGGCCACCGCGGTCGTCACGTAAGCGATGTTGCGCATCTGGGTGGTCAGGTTGGCGGCCATGTCGTTGACGGAGTCGGTCAGATCTCTCCAGGTGCCGGACACCCCTTTGACATTGGCCTGCCCACCGAGAATCCCTTCAGTGCCGACTTCGCGCGCCACCCGGGTCACCTCGGAAGCGAAGGAGCCCAGTCGCGTCACCATGGTGTTCACGATCTCGGCGGATTTGAGGAACTGGCCCCGCAGTTTCAGGCCGTTGAGTACCGGCGGTACCTGCTGGCTCAGATTACCCTCGGCCACCGAGCCGACAACGCGAATGATCTCGTTCATCGGGCTGATGAGGTCGCCGGTGAGCGCATTGCTCGAGTTGATGATCTTTTGCCATGAGCCTTTCAACATCGGCAATTCGATACGCTCATCGACCTTGCCCTGCTTGCCGATCAATCGCGCCACGCGTTCGAATTCGGTGGTGGTGTCGGCCGCCATGTCGATGATTTCGTTGAGCGTGTCGGCGATCTTGCCCGGCATGCCGGTCCAGTCTTCCGGCATACGCGTAGTGAAGTCACCTTTGCGCAACGCCTTCAGCGCTGCCAGCAACGTCTTCATGTCGAAAACTTCGATCGGTGTCGTTACTGTGACCATGTCTGTGTCCAGTCAAAGTTGATGCCATGCAGTGTTTCCCAGGCTGAAAACCGAGCGTCAGCTTAGGGAATACTAGCAAGGTTGGCGCAATGCCCCGGATCCTGGGGAAATTGTCATTTTGCAATGCAATCGCGGCCTGCTAACGTCAAGCTCTGCAGCCGATTCCGTGGCTTGCCGGTCACTGGCCGCTGGGTTAGTGCGGGTACGAATGGAAAATACAGATGCCTGAGCAAAAAATCAGAGTCTTGCTGGTGGATGATCACAGCATCGTGCGCAACGGCGTGCGACGCATGCTGGAGACCGCCGGCGAGATCGAAGTAACGGGTGAAGCAGAGACGGCACAGGGCGCAATGCTCCTGATCCGGGAGCAGGATTTCGACGTGGCGCTGGTCGATATCCAGCTGCCCGACAAGACCGGCCTCCAGCTCCTCAAGCTCATGCGTGCGGAGAAGCCCAGGCTCGCCGTTCTGATGTTGAGCATGCATTCGGTCGAGGCCTATGCGTTGCGCGCCATCAAGCACGGCGCTGCGGGCTACCTCACCAAGGATATTTCCGCAGCCACCCTGGTTGCGGCAGTGCGCAAGGTGGCCTCAGGCGGCAAGCACGTCAGCCCTGAGCTGGCAGAAAAACTGGTCAACGCTATCGGTAGAGGCGACGCGGCCCCCCACGAAGCACTGTCCGACCGGGAACTTGAAGTACTCAAGCTGCTCGCAGCAGGCGAGAGAATTGTCCGCATCGCCCAGATATTGCACTTGAGCCCGAGTACCGTCACGACATACCGGGCACGCATCCTGGAAAAAACAGGGATGGACAGCAATGCGAAACTGGCCCGCTATGCACTCGAAAACGGCCTGCTAACCTAGAACGCCTTGCCATTCGACGCAGTCGATCCAGCCTGCTTGTAGTGGAAACACTACAAACTCTTGGCTGATATCTCCACAACGATGTCCAGCTAACGTCGATAGTGTGGTTCGTTCAACTCAAGCATAGTTACCGCTCTGCAAAATTCGTAAGTTGAGCGCGGAGTACGCGCTGCATTCATGTTGAATCAAAGTTCCAACTGGAGGACTACATGATGATTGGCTACTGGTTATGCGCGTTGCTGTGGGGTGTGGTATTGCTGGAAGAAATCCAAAGCATGCCCCTTCAAGAATGGAAAGACGAGGGTCTGAAAAAGGTTCTGTTGTTGCGCCGGACCAGAACCCGGACCAACTATTTTATGGCGTTGATCGCTGGCGCCTTGTGCCTTTATAGCGAAATCCGAGTGGCGCCGGTCGATCAGAACATTTTCAATCCGGAGCTGATGCTTGCCGTGTGTGGTCTACTTTGGGGTGCTTATCTTTCCGTAGTCTCCTTGAAGGGGAAACGATAGATGCCTGGCTCACTGACGACTGCGGGTAATTGATATTTCTCTATGGTCGGCCGGCAGCGAAACTTCCCCGGTCCGGCGCTCAACTCAGCATCCGAACGGCCGCAGCCTCCCTGGTTGCGGCTTGTCCTGTGAGGTTTTCTTCCAGGACTTGATGACCTCCAACCCCTTGTACGTCTGGCCTTCGTCGCGCACGGTGGCATCCCTGGTGAAGCAGCGCGTATGTGCAAGTACCACCCAAGGTGGAGTATCGGATGACAGAGTAGGGCAGGCGTTTTGTCCCGCACTGGATGCACTGTTGAAATGGGCGGAACTTCGGGAGACGCTCAAGCCAGCAGGTTGAACCACCCAGAGTTTGCAGCCCTGCCTGAGTGGCCGGTTCTGGCCGTTTGCTGCCTGTGGTGACCGTCTGAAAACAACCGTGGATTCAACCGCTCGCAGACAGCCAGTTGGCGGCGCGTTCGGCGATCATGATTGAGGCGGCATTGGTATTACCTCCCACCAGGGGCGGCATGATTGAGGCATCTACCGCGAGAAGCCCCTCGATCCCATGCACTCGTAATTGGCTATCCACCACTGCTTGAGTGCGTTCAATCGCGCTTGTCGGCGCTGGTTTTTCATGTCGCCGGCGCCAGGCGTCGCCAGTTGCTCGAATGAAACCGGCTCATGTTTCAGACTTTAACCGCCTTGCGGTACCACTCGTGCATCATTACCTGAACCCTCGATATAAACGTTCATGCCTTTACCCAGAGACGGATTGATAGGTTGGGTCACCGATACCAGTACGCCACTTTTGACCCGCACGATGATCTGTTGTGCCTCGACAGGTTGGTCGTACTTTTTCTTCTCTGCGTAATTGCCGCCAACAGCTCCGGCGAGCGCGCCTGCTACCATGGCGACATCGCGCCCGGTGCCGCGACCGATCAGGCTGCCGATACCGAGTCCGCCAAGGCCGCCGAGTACGGCGCCTACGCCACTGTCGTGATTGGTCTGCATCTGCGTCAGTGATATCTGCTCGATCTTCCCTGAGCGAATTTCGGTTTCACCGGCACCGCCATTGGTTGATCCCACAGCGGAGCAGGCACTGATCAGTACGGTCGCTAACGCGAGCGTGAGCCAGGACAAGATAGCTTTCATTGTTGTGCACCTCTTTCATTGGTATTTGATCGCAATGCCTTTGAGTTTGCGTCCCTGGATCGTATTAATGTCACGGCTCCACAGTGGCCCGGACACATACGCGGCCACGGGCTGGATTTGGTCGTAAACCACGACTACCGCGTCTGCTCCCAGCGTCGCTGCTTGTTCACGCAGTTTCTCTTCGACTTGAGTAATGGGTGGCGCCGGGTCAATGCTGGCGTCGATCAGGATTTCACCTAGCCGCACAAAAGGTCGGGTGGGTGCTACGCGCGTGATCTGAACTTCGCTGGCCAGGGTTGGCGCGGGGTGTTCAACCCCGACGTACGCGGTCGTCTGCGCATCCACCGTCGCGCAGGCACCCAGCGCGAGCACACTGGCGATGAGTGCGGTGGTGAGTATCGGGCTGCGCAATCTTGAAAATTGAAACAATAAACAGGTCCACATAGCAGTAATCCCCTTTTTGAGATTTATTCAAGCCAACCTGGGTTGGCGGGTACAACAGCACTCAACTGCGGATAAACGCCCAGAGGTCCGTGTTCAATTTGTCGATTGCGGCCTTGAAGTCTTGCATGGTGATCTTCTGACTCTCGTTCGACAGCTGGCTGCCAAAAACCTTACGAACGACTTTGGCTACAGTCTGATTGGTTCTTGCGTCGATGAACTCGGCTTCGATGAACAGGTTGGTGTCCTGGTCCCGATGACCAGTGGCGGCCTGTGTGGCTCCGGCGAGCAGGTTTCGGGACAGGTTCATAGTGGTGAGTCCTCCATGGACGAAGTCGTATTTTTCGGTGGTAATGCTTCAGAATCGCCAGGTCATGTTC
>NZ_AKJJ01000037.1:0-103885 GCF_000282395.1 Pseudomonas sp. GM55
TCGCCGGCAAGCCGGCTCCTACGGGGGTATTTGCAATTTTTGTAGGAGCTGGCTTGCCAGCGATGGCGTCAGCCGATTCAGCGCAGAGACAACCCTTGCCTATACTTGTTTTTCCATAACAAAAAACATGACCAGAGGGCTGCGCCATGGACCACCTCGTACTCACAGTTTTCGCTCCGGACAAGCCCGGGCAAGTCGAGCGCATTGCCCAATGCATTGCCGAGCACGGCGGCAACTGGCTGGAAAGCCGCATGTCGCGCATGGCGGGACAATTCGCCGGCATTCTGCGGGTGGGTGTGCCGGCCGAGGCCTACGACGAATTGGTCGATGCCCTGCAGGGCTTGTCCGCCCAGGGCATTCGCGTGTTGGTCGCCGAAAGCAGCATCGAACAATCCTGCACCTGGAAGCCGATCGCCATGGAACTGGTGGGTAATGATCGTCCGGGGATCGTGCGTGACATCACACGCTTGTTGAGCGAGCAGGGGGTGAGTCTGGAACGGCTGGTCACCGAAGTGCGCCCGGCACCGATGAGCAGCGAGCCGTTGTTCCATGCCGAAGCGATTCTTGCCGTCCCGCTGACGTTGTCGCTGGACGTGCTGCAATCGCGCCTGGAAACCCTGGCCGACGATCTGATGGTCGAGTTGGTGCTGCGCAGTGATCCCTGATCAGGTTATCCAAGTTAAACGTGCACCGGCCTGTGGATAACCTGTAGAGACACCCCGCCAGGCCACGCCGACCGGGGTTCTTCAGGACTTGATCAAAAAACCAGCAGTTTCAGCCACTTGCGCACAATCGACGGGGATCACGCTGTGGATAACCTTGGGAAGGAATGATGCAGGCCACGGGAGACGTGGCCTGTAGAGGTTTGTGTGTTTTTTGATCAGCTGCGGCGGCGCAAACTTATCCACGCATCGACGCTATAAACCGCCAGACCGGCCCAGATAAACATGAACGCTACCAGGGTGCTGGACGACAGGTGCTCGCCAAACAGCAGCACCGCTTGCAGCAGCACCAATGTCGGCGCCAGGTACTGGAGAAACCCCAGCGTCGTGTAAGGCAAATGCCGTGCGGCGGCGTTGAAGCACACCAGCGGCACCAGGGTTACAGGCCCGGCCGCGACCAGCCACCAGGCTTCGGACGTGGTCCAGAATTCGGCCTGGGCGCTGCTGGCGGTCGGGTTGAGCAGCAACCAGCCAAGGGCAATCGGCACCAGCATCCAGGTTTCCACCACGAGCCCCGGCAGTGCCTTGACCGGTGCCTGCTTGCGAATCAGGCCATAGAAGCCGAAGGTCAGGGCCAGCACCAACGACACCCATGGCAGGCTGCCGACTTGCCAGACCTGTTGCGCCACCCCTACAGCCGCCAGACCGACGGCAATCCATTGCATGCGCCGCAGCCGTTCGCCGAGGATCAGCATGCCCAGCAACACGTTCACCAATGGGTTGATGTAGTAGCCGAGACTGGCCTCCAGCATGCGACCGTTGTTCACCGACCAGACGTAGGTCAGCCAGTTGGCCGCGATCAGCGCACCGCTCAGGGCCAGGATCGCCAGCCGTCGTGGGTTTTCCCGCAGCTCGCGCCACCAGCCGGGATGCTTCCAGACCAGCAGCAACAAGGCGCCGAACAGCGCCGACCACAGCACCCTGTGGATGATGATTTCCACGGCGGGCACGCTGGCGATGGCTTTGAAATAGAGGGGAAAAAGCCCCCAGATGATATAGGCACTCAGGCCTAGAATGTACCCGCGACGCGGGTTGGCAGCTTGCATGCAGAATCCTTGCTTAGGCAGCTAACAAAGAGGGGGATTGTAAGGAGATTTGTCTCAATGTGCTGATCCGCTTTTCTGTAGGCGCCGGCTCGCTGGCGAAGAACGATGACGCGGTCTGTCTGCCGCACTGCGTCATCGTTCTTCGCTGGCAAGCCAGCTCCTACAGGTACGTGGGGGATCAGAAGAGCTTCAATGGCTCTTCATTGAGCGCCGCCAGTTGTTCGCGCAAGGCCAGCACCTGATCACCCCAATAACGCTCGGTGCCGAACCACGGAAAACTGCGGGGAAATGCAGGATCGTCCCAGCGACGGGCGAGCCAGGCGCTGTAATGCATCAGGCGCAAGGCGCGCAAGGGTTCGATCAAGGCCAGTTCACGCGGGTCGAAGTCGTGGAATTCGTTGTAGCCATCCATCAGTTCCGACAACTGGCTCAGGCAATCCTGGCGATCGCCAGCGAGCATCATCCAGATGTCCTGCACCGCCGGACCCATGCGGCAGTCGTCGAGGTCGACGATATGGAACATCTCGTCGCGGCACATCATGTTGCCGGGGTGGCAGTCACCGTGCATGCGGATGTTCTGGTGCGGCGTGTTGCTGTAGGCATCTTCCACACGTTTGAGCAGATCGCGGGCCACCGACTCGTAGGCCGGCAGCAGGCTGCGGGGGATGAAGTTGCCCTCGAGCAAGGTATTGAGTGAGTCATGGCCGAAATTTTTCACCGCCAGCGCTTCACGGTGCTCGAATGGCCTGGTCGAGCCGACCGCATGCAGGCGGCCGAGCAACTGGCCAAGGCGATACAGCTGATCGAGGTTGCCCGGCTCCGGCGCACGACCGCCACGGCGGGGGAACAGGGTGAAACGGAATCCGTTGTGTTCGTGCAGGGTTTCACCGTTGTGGATCAACGGCGCCACGACCGGCACCTCGCAGTCGGCGAGTTCGGCGGTGAACTGGTGCTCTTCCAGAATCGCTTCGTTGCTCCAGCGTTGCGGCCGGTAGAACTTGGCGATCAGTGGCTCGGCGTCTTCGATACCGACCTGATAGACGCGGTTCTCGTAGCTGTTGAGCGCCAGGATACGTGCGTCGCTGAGAAAGCCGATGCTTTCGACGGCATCGAGCACGAGGTCTGGCGTAAGGGTTTCAAACGGGTGGGCCATGCTGACTCCTGCGCGCAGCAGGCTGCTGCGTCCGGCCAGGCATGGTAGCGCAGACGGCGCGGCTTTAGGGGGTGGGCTTGAGATGTGTGGTGTTCGGGCTGACGCCATCGCGGGCAAGCCCGCTCCCACAGTATTTGCGCAGACTTGAACCTTGCGCACGATCCTGTGGGAGCGAGCTTGCTCGCGATGGCAATTTATCAGGCGCCGACGATCCCGCCGTCTTCCCGGGTAATCGCCATCACCGATGAGCGCGGCTTGCCGTTGGGCAGATGCTCGGGGAAGGTCGAGCCGCCATTTTCGCCCGGGTGCTGGATCCCGACGAACAGGGTTTTCTGGTCCGGCGAGAAGCTGATCCCGGTCACCTCGCAGCCCACCGGTCCGACCATGAAACGGCGAATCTCGCCGGTCGCCGGATCAGCACAGAGCATCTGGTTATTGCCCATTCCGGCAAAGTCACCGGCGTTGCTCACATCACCGTCAGTCAGGATCCACAAGCGTCCGGCCTTGTCGAAGCCCAGGCCGTCCGGGCTGTTAAACATGTTCTGCGGCGTGATGTTCGACGAGCCGGCCTTTGGTGTACCGGTATGCGCGCCCGGGTTGCCGGCCACCACAAACAGGTCCCAGGCAAAGGTGTGCGAGGCGTGATCGTCGCGCTCGGTGCGCCAGCGGAGGATCTGGCCGTAGACGTTCTTCTCGCGCGGGTTTGGCCCGCCCACCGGTTGCCCGTCTTCGCCACGCTTGGCGTTGTTGGTCAGCGTGCAATAAACCTGGCCATCCTTGGGGCTGACCACGATCCATTCCGGGCGGTCCATGCGCGTGGCTTTCACCACGCTGGCGGCGAGACGGGCGTGGATCAACACTTCGGCCTGATCGGCAAAACCGCTGCTGGCGTCGATACCGTTTTTGCCGTGGGTCAGTTCGATCCATTCACCTTGGCCTTTCGGGTGATCGGCGTTGCCGTCCCCCGCATCGAAACGCGCCACGTACAGGGTGCCGTGATCGAGAATGTCGCGGTTGGCCTTGGGGTTCTTGTGGTCGATTTTGTCGCGGCTGACGAATTTGTAGATGAACTCACCACGCTCATCGTCGCCCATGTACACAACAGCATGACCGTCGCCGGTTTCGGCGAGGGCGGCGTTTTCGTGTTTGAAGCGGCCCAGGGCCGTGCGCTTGACGGGCGTCGACTTTGGATCGAACGGATCGATCTCCACCACCCAGCCGTGACGGTTGAGTTCGTTGGGGTTCTTGGCCAGGTCGAAGCGCTCGTCGTGCTGGTGCCAATTAATCTCTTTGCTGGTCGCCACCGCGCCGTAGCGTTTTTGCGCCGGGTCGAATTTCTGCTCGGTGTTGCTGCTGCCGAAACAGTCGGTGAAGTTCTCTTCACAGGTCAGATAGGTGCCCCACGGCGTCTTGCCATTGGCGCAATTCTGGAAGGTGCCGAGCACGTTCTTGCCGTGGGGATCGGCACTGGTTTTCAACAGGGCATGGCCGGCGGCCGGGCCGCTCATGCTGATCGGGGCGTTGCCGTGAATGCGGCGGTTGTAGCGCGAGCCCTGGACGAATTGCCATTGGCCGTTCTTGCGCTGCACTTCAATCACCGACACACCTTCACAGGCCAGCGCCTTGCGCACTTCTTCCGCCGATTGCGGCATGCCGCCGTGGGCGTAGAGGTAGCGGTAGTTGGTGTATTCGTTGTTGATCGCCATCAGCGCCCGGTCTTTTTCGCCCGGGAATTCGAACAGGCTCATGCCGTCGTTGTTGTCGCCGAACTGGGCTTCCTGATGTTCGGCGCTGCCGTTGCCGCTCGGGTCGAACGCCGGGCCATCCTTGTGCAGAGGCTGGCCCCAGCTGATCAGCACCGAGGACTTGTAGCCCGGTGGCAGGGTGATTGCGTCGCTGGTGGCGGCGGGAATGCTGTCGAAGCCCAGCAACTGGCTATTACCGGCGCTGACGCTGGCAGCCATCACACTGCGGCTCAGCAGGTTGCCGCCGAGGAACATCGCGGCGCCGCACAGGGCACCTGCGCTGATGAAGCCGCGACGACTGAGGCCGACCATGGTTTCGAGGTCGGTGGACTGGTTTTCTTCTAATAGGCTCATTTCAGGCTCCCTGCGGTTTTGCAGACACCTTAATGATGAGTAATGAACCTTTTGTTGCAGTTCTGTTTAAAGCGGTGTGCCCAGCAGCACCCTGGACGGCGAAAACTCCACGCGCACCGGCTTGCCGCACGTCAGCCCCAATGCCTGCAAATGACTCGGTTCGTCCAGGGCGCACAATGTCAGGCCGTTGGGCAGGGTAATGCGTACTTCGCTGGGGCCATCGTCGGCCTCGAGAATCTTCTCGATGGTGCCTTTCAGGCAATTGTTTCCAAGGGTTTCAGCGGAATCGATTTCTAGTACATCGAGCCAGCCGGCCTTGATCAACGCCACGACTTCAGTGCCGATTTGCAGTTCCAGACGCTCGGTACTGTCGTGGGTGATTTGCGCGTCGACGATCACGCCTTCGGCGACTTCGAGGCGAATCAGGTCGTTGCGTCCCTGAGGTTCGATCGCCACCACCTTGCCGTGCAACTGATTACGCGCGCTGGTGCGCAGCATTAATCGCCCGAGCAGGTCGAGGTCGCTCGCGTCTTCGGCGGCTTCCAGCACTTGAGCCTGCAAGGCTTGCAGCTTCTGGTACAGCCGCAGCACTCGCTCGCCTTCGTTGGACAGGCGGGCACCGCCGCCGCCCTTGCCTCCGACAATCCGCTCCACCAGCGGCTTCTGCGCCAGGTTGTTCAGCTCATCGATCGCATCCCAGGCGGCCTTGTAGCTCAGGCCCGCGCTTTTGGCCGCACGGGTGATCGAGCCTTGTTCGGCGATGTGCTGCAGCAGGGCGATGCGCTGCGGACGGCGGACAATGTGCTGGGACAACAAGGTGGGCAAAGACATGGCGAATCGCTTTGGGTGGTGACGATGATGAGGACGTTGGCCGCTTGGGCTGCGCGAGTCAAGTCAGGGTGTCTCGCCGGGTTTGGGCGTGCGGGCCAGGCAATAGACATCGACCCTCTCCGCACCGGCGTCCATCAGCAGGCGAGCCAGGGCCTGGGCCGTGGCACCGGTGGTCAGTACGTCGTCGATCAGGGCCAGGTGCTGGCCTTTGACGACGGCGCCGGGTGCCAGGGCGAAAGCGTTGCGCAGGTTCTTTCGGCGGGCTTCGGCCTTCAAGGCTTGTTGCGCGTCGGTGTCCTGGGTTCGTAGCAGCAACCGTTCGTCGCAAGGGATATCAAGACTGGCACTCAACCACTGGGCCAACATCGCCGCCTGATTGAACCCGCGCTGACGCAGGCGTCGGCTGGCGAGTGGCACCGGGATCAGCGCATGGGGCCGCTGCAGATCATCTTCGAAACGATGTTGCAGGCATTGAACGAGAAGTTCGGCGAGCAGGCGACCAAACGGCCACTTGGCGTTGTGTTTGAAGCGGGTGATCAGGCTGTCTACCGGAAAGCTGTAGGTCCAGGGCGCAATCACTTGTTCGAAGGCCGGCGGCTGCTTCAAGCAATGGCCACAGGTCAGGCCCGCAGCCGGGAGCGGCAGGGCGCAGGTCTGGCAGTGATCGCCGAGCCAGGGCAGCTCGGTTTCACAGGCCATGCAGACAGGGAGGGTGCCGTCGGCGATTTCATCGCAGAGCAAACAGTGTTGTTTGTTTTTTAACCAGATGTAAACCGGTCCTTTGTATCGTGGTTGACAGCGCATCGCTCTTCCTTAAATATGCCGAACATCCGTGTCGCGCCTGTGGGTATTCCATTCCCCCGGTCGCCAGCCAAGCATAAATCAAGGAATCGCCCATGAGCGCCAGCACCACTGCAACCCTGCGTCATGACTGGTCTTTGGCCGAAGTCAAAGCACTCTTCGTTCAGCCATTCAACGACCTGTTGTTCCAGGCGCAGACCGTGCACCGCGCGCATTTCGACGCCAACCGCGTCCAGGTGTCGACCCTGTTGTCGATCAAGACCGGCGCCTGCCCGGAAGATTGCAAATATTGTCCGCAGTCCGGTCACTACAACACCGGCCTGGAAAAAGAAAAACTGATGGAAGTGCAGAAGGTCCTCGAAGAGGCCGCTCGCGCCAAGGCCATCGGTTCGACCCGTTTCTGCATGGGCGCGGCATGGAAGCACCCGTCGGCCAAGGACATGCCTTATGTGCTGAAGATGGTCGAAGGCGTGAAAGCCCTGGGCCTGGAAACCTGCATGACCCTCGGTCGCCTGGATCAGGAGCAGACCGAAGCGCTGGCCAAGGCCGGCCTGGATTACTACAACCACAACCTCGATACCTCGCCGGAGTTCTACGGCAGCATCATCACCACCCGCACCTACAGCGAGCGCCTGCAAACCCTGGCGTATGTGCGTGACTCGGGGATGAAGATCTGCTCCGGCGGCATTCTGGGCATGGGTGAGTCGCTGGACGACCGCGCCAACCTATTGATCCAGCTGGCCAACCTGCCGGAGCACCCGGAGTCGGTGCCGATCAACATGCTGGTGAAGGTTGCCGGTACGCCGCTGGAAAATGCCGACGACGTCGACCCGTTCGACTTCATCCGCATGCTCGCGGTTGCCCGGATCCTGATGCCAAAATCCCACGTGCGCCTGTCCGCCGGCCGCGAAGCCATGAACGAACAGATGCAGGCCCTGGCGTTCTTTGCCGGTGCCAACTCGATTTTCTACGGTGAAAAACTGCTGACCACCGCCAATCCGCAGGCCGACAAGGACATGCAACTGTTCTCGCGTCTGGGCATCCTGCCGGAAGCCCGCGAAGAGCACGCCGATGAAGTGCATCAGGCGGCTATCGAGCAGGCGCTGGTGGAGCAGAAGAGCAGCGCGCAGTTCTATAACGCGGCTGTTTGAAGTCTGCATCGACTTTTTTGATGCAACGCAAATCCCTGTGGGAGCGGGCTTGCTCCGGGCGGCGATCCGACGATGACGTCCTCACATTCAACACAGATGTTGACTGACCGACTGCTATCGCGGGCAAGCCCGCTCCCACAGGGATCGTGTTTACTTCGTTTTTTATGATCTGACCCGAGGCCTGCATGTCTTTCGATCTCGCCGCACGCCTTGCTGCCCGTCGTGCCGAAAATCTCTACCGCCAGCGCCCGCTGCTCGAAAGCCCGCAGGGACCGCAAGTGGTGGTCGATGGTCAGCCGTTGCTGGCGTTCTGCAACAACGACTACCTGGGCCTGGCCAATCATCCGCAAGTGATCGAAGCCTGGCGCGCAGGCGCTTCGAAGTGGGGGGTGGGCGGAGGGGCGTCACATTTGGTCATCGGCCATAGCGCCCCACATCATGCCTTGGAAGAAGCGCTGGCCGACCTGACCGGTCGCCCGCGCGCGTTGCTGTTCACCACCGGCTACATGGCCAACCTCGGCGCGGTCACGGCGCTGGTGGGGCAGGGTGATACGGTGCTCGAAGACCGGCTCAATCATGCATCGCTGCTCGATGCCGGGCTATTGTCCGGCGCGCGATTCAATCGTTATCTGCACAACGACTCGGTGAGCCTGGCCAAACGCCTGGAAAAAGCCACCGGCAATACCCTGGTGGTCACCGACGGCGTGTTCAGCATGGACGGTGATATCGCCGACTTGCCAGCGCTGGCCCGAGAGGCCAAGGCCAAAGGCGCCTGGTTGATGGTCGACGATGCCCATGGTTTTGGACCGCTGGGTGCCAACGGTGGCGGTATCGTCGAACATTTCGGTTTGAGCCAGGATGACGTTCCGGTGCTGGTCGGTACCCTCGGCAAAGCGTTCGGTACGGCGGGTGCCTTTGTGGCTGGCAGTGAAGAACTGATCGAGAGTCTTATCCAGTTCGCCCGTCCCTACATCTACACCACCAGCCAGCCACCTGCGCTGGCCTGCGCCACGTTGAAAAGCCTGGAACTGCTGCGCAGCGAACACTGGCGTCGCGAGCATTTGCAGACGCTGATCCGCCAGTTCCGCGCCGGTGCCGAACAGATTGGCCTGGAACTCATGGACAGCTTCACGCCGATCCAGCCGATCATGATCGGTGACGCGGGACGCGCGGTGCGCCTGTCGCAAATGCTGCGCGAGCGCGGGTTGATGGTGACCGCGATTCGCCCGCCGACCGTACCCGCCGGCAGCGCCCGACTGCGGGTCACGCTGACGGCTGCCCACAGTGAGGCCCAGGTACAGCTATTGTTAAATGGATTGGCCGATTGTTTTCAGCAACTGAAGCCGGAGCCAAGCCATGCGTGATCGTCTGATTCTGCTGCCCGGCTGGGGCCTTGGCGTTTCACCGCTGGAGCCTTTGGCGGCGGCCTTGCGCGGCCTGGATGAGCACCTGCATGTCGAAATCGAGCCGTTGCCGGAGCTGGAGTCGAGCGATCTTCAAGAGTGGCTCGATGAGCTTGATTCGACATTGCCGCAAGACGCCTGGCTTGGCGGTTGGTCATTGGGTGGCATGCTCGCGTCTGAGTTGGCGGCTCGGCGCGGGGATCGTTGCTGCGGGTTGCTGACGCTGGCAAGCAATCCCAGTTTCGTGGCATGGGCAGGTTGGACCAATGCCATGCACGAAGAAACGTTCAATGCCTTCCTCAACGGCTGCCGTCTTGATTCAGGCGCGACCTTGAAACGCTTCAGCCTGCTTTGCTCACAAGGCTCTGCCGACCCACGGTCCCTGGCGCGGCTCTTGTTGGCAGGTGCCCCTAAAACTTCGGACTCAGTGCTGCTCAGTGGCCTGGAGCTGTTGGGCGGGTTGAGCACGCGCGAGGCCTTGCTGGGTTTTCAGGGGCCACAGTTGCATCTGTTTGCCGGCCATGACGGCCTGGTTCCGGCCGAAGCTGCCGGCGAACTTCTGGCATTGTTGCCTGACATTGAAATCGGTCTGATTGAACAGGCCAGCCACGCATTTCTTCTGGAAGACCCTCACGGTGTGGCGGGGGCAATCAATGCCTTTTTGCATGAGTCCGGTGATGACTGATTTATCTCTTCCCAAGGCGCCTGGCGGTTTGCCCGACAAGCGCCAGGTAGCGGCTTCTTTTTCTCGTGCGGCGGCGAGCTACGATAGCGTGGCCGAGTTGCAGCGTGATGTCGGCAGCCAATTGTTGAGCCGCTTGCCGGGCGACTGGGTGCCAGCGCGTTGGCTCGACCTTGGCTGCGGCACGGGACACTTCAGCCGTGCGCTGGGTGAGCGATTCCCCGCCGGTCACGGAGTGGCGCTGGACATCGCCGAAGGCATGCTCAATCACGCCCGGCCACTGGGCGGCGCGACGCATTTCATCGCCGGCGATGCCGAGCGTCTGCCAATGCAGGATTCGACCTGCGACCTGATTTTTTCCAGCCTCGCGGTGCAGTGGTGCGCGGACTTCGAATCGGTACTGAGTGAAGCCCATCGAGTGCTGAAACCGGGTGGCATTTTCGCGTTTGCTAGTCTGTGTGCAGGGACGTTGTTTGAATTGCGTGACAGCTGGCGGCAGGTCGATGGCATGGTGCACGTCAACCGTTTCCGGGAGTTTGGTGTTTATCAGCAGTTGTGTGCGGTCAGCGGCTTGAGGATGGTCAGTCTGCAAAACCTTGCGCACGTGCTGCATTACCCGGATGTGCGCAGCCTGACCCATGAACTCAAGGCGCTGGGCGCGCATAACCTCAATCCCGGCCGGCCGGGTGGCTTGACCGGTCGGGCGCGGATTTTGGGTCTGATTGAGGCTTACGAGCAGTTTCGTCAGGCCCAGGGCCTGCCGGCGACTTATCAAGTGGTGTACGCCGTTTTGGAGAAACCCTTATGAGCGCAGCCTATTTCATCACCGGCACGGATACGGATGTCGGTAAAACCACGGTCGCTGCGGGGTTGCTGCATGCGGCGCGTTCGGCAGGCTTGAGCACGGCGGCGGGCAAGCCGGTCGCTTCCGGTTGCGATGTGACACCCAAAGGCTTGCGCAATGCCGATGCGTTGGCCTTGCTGGCGGAGTGTTCGCTGCCGCTGACCTATGCACAGGTCAATCCGGTGGCCTTCGAACCGGCCATTGCCCCGCACCTGGCGGCGCGAGAGGCGGGCGTAGCGCTGACGGTGCAGTCGTTGCTGGCGCCGATGCGACAGATTCTGGCCATGCAGGCCGATTTCACTTTGATCGAAGGCGCTGGAGGCTGGCGCGTGCCGCTGGCCGATCAGGACAATCTGTCGGACTTGGCGATGGCGCTGGATCTGCCAGTGATTCTGGTGGTCGGCGTTCGCTTGGGATGTATCAGCCATGCATTGCTGACGGCCGAAGCGATTGCCCGGGACGGTCTGCAATTGGCCGGGTGGGTGGCCAACATCATCGACCCGAAGACCTCGCGACTTGAAGAAAACCTTGCCACCCTCGCCGAGCGCCTGCCAGCGCCGTGCCTGGGGCGTGTGCCCAAACTCAAGGCCGTCACGGCCGAAGCGGTGGCCGAGCACTTGCAACTGGACCTGTTGGACTGATGTTTTTGCAATGCGGGCTTTGCCTATGACAAGGCACTGTGCCATTAGTGTTTTTGTCGGGCGTTTTGCCGACCACTCTGCTTCAATGTCCGCTGTTGATCCTTTGCAAGGACGGGTTCTCCCATGGAAATCTCGGGAAGCAGCGCTTTTTATGCCGGTCTGAGCACTATTCAGACAGGGCAGAACCGTGTCGATCAAGCCGCCGGGCAGATCGCCAACACCACCATTGAACGCTCAGTCACCAGCCAGTCCTCCGAGGCGCAGGTTGATCGCTTGCGTTCAGTCGATCGTAGTCAGCAATCGGACTTGGCCAGCAACGTGGTCGAAATGTCCCAGGGCAAATTTCAGGTGGAATTGGGCGTGAAAGTCGCCAAGGCGGCCGATGAAGTGCTTGGAACCTTGATCGATACCTTCGCTTGATTTTTTACAGAATCCGCACCTCCCAGCGCCGCGCCTGTTCGCGGCGTTTTTCTGCGTAAGTCTTTCTTGCTCAACTAATCTTTCCTGTGGGGCGAGCTGCTTCGAGCACGCGGCGGCGTTGCCGTGTGCCTGTGTGTCCAAACCGGCGATGACGAACGGCAAAAGATCGACGCTTGACAAGATTTCGGCGTAAACGTATGTTTCAAACAACTGTTTGACCGCCACAGCAAATCAATGCGGTCGTTCATTCCCGGTTACATCAGCAGAGGTTTATCGCTATGCCTGACTACAAGGCCCCCTTGCGTGATATTCGCTTCGTACGTGACGAACTGCTCGGCTACGAAGCGCACTATCAGAGCCTGCCGGCTTGTGCGGACGCAACTCCGGACATGGTTGACGCCATTCTCGAAGAGGGCGCCAAGTTTTGTGAGCAGGTACTGGCTCCGCTGAACCGCGTGGGCGACCTCGAAGGCTGCACCTGGAGCGAGTCCGGCGTTAAGACCCCGACTGGCTTCAAGGAAGCCTACAAGCAGTTCGTCGAAGGCGGCTGGCCAAGCCTGGCCCACGACGTAGAGCACGGCGGCCAAGGCCTGCCGGAATCCTTAGGGCTGGCCATCAGTGAAATGGTCGGCGAGTCCAACTGGTCGTGGGGCATGTACCCAGGCCTGTCGCACGGTGCGATGAACACCATCTCCGAGCACGGCACTCCTGAGCAGCAAGAGGCTTACCTGACCAAGCTGGTTTCCGGCGAGTGGACCGGCACCATGTGCCTGACCGAGCCGCACTGCGGCACCGACCTGGGCATGCTGCGCACCAAGGCCGAGCCTCAGGCCGACGGTTCCTACAAGGTTTCCGGCACCAAGATCTTCATCTCGGCCGGTGAACACGACATGGCCGACAACATCGTCCACATCGTACTGGCCCGCCTGCCGGATGCACCGGCTGGCACCAAAGGCATCTCCCTGTTCATCGTGCCGAAGTTCCTGCCGAACGCCGATGGCTCGGTTGGCACACGTAACGCCGTGTCTTGCGGTTCCCTGGAACACAAGATGGGCATCCACGGCAACGCCACCTGCGTGATGAACTTCGATGGCGCTACCGGTTACCTGATCGGCCCGGCGAACAAAGGCCTGAACTGCATGTTCACCTTCATGAACACCGCACGTCTGGGTACCGCTCTGCAAGGTCTGGCCCACGCCGAAGTCGGTTTCCAGGGCGGCCTGAAATACGCTCGCGACCGTTTGCAAATGCGCTCGCTGACTGGCCCGAAAGCGCCGGACAAAGCCGCTGACCCGATCATCGTGCACCCTGACGTACGCCGCATGCTGTTGACCATGAAGGCCTTCGCCGAAGGCAACCGTGCGATGGTTTACTTCACCGCCAAACAAGTCGACATCGTCAAGTACGGTGTGGACGAAGAAGAGAAGAAGAAAGCCGATGCATTGCTGGCTTTCATGACGCCAATCGCCAAGGCATTCATGACCGAAGTCGGTTTCGAATCGGCCAACCACGGTGTGCAGATTTATGGCGGCCACGGTTTCATCGCCGAGTGGGGCATGGAGCAGAACGTTCGCGACAGCCGCATTTCGATGCTGTACGAAGGCACCACCGGTATCCAGGCGCTCGACCTGCTGGGCCGTAAAGTGCTGATGACCCAGGGCGAGGCTCTGAAAGGCTTCACCAAGATCGTCCACAAGTTCTGCCAGACCAACGAAGGCAACGAAGCGGTTCAAGAGTTCGTCGCTCCGCTGGCTGCACTGAACAAGGAATGGGGTGAGCTGACCATGAAGGTCGGTATGGCCGCCATGAAAGATCGCGAAGAAGTCGGCGCGGCCTCCGTGGACTACCTGATGTACTCCGGTTACGCCTGCCTGGCCTACTTCTGGGCTGACATGGCGCGCCTGGCTGCCGAGAAACTGGCTGCCGGCACTACCGAAGAGGCGTTCTACACCGCCAAGCTGCAGACTGCGCGCTTCTACTTCCAGCGTATCCTGCCGCGTACCCGCACTCACGTTGCAACCATGCTGTCGGGCGCCAACAACCTGATGGACATGAAAGAAGAGAACTTCGACCTGGGCTACTAAGCCTTAACGTCAAAAGAACCGCCGCTTCCTCCGGGAGCGGCGGTTTTTTTTGCGCTGTGCTCAGGCCTTGATCACCATGGTGTCGGGTCCAGGGGGCCAACACCTGTCGGAGTGCCTACGCCTTCTCCGTTGCGAATGAACGGCAGGTGCCAGAAGTCGTTCGGCACCACCGGATCGCCAGGCTTGACGCCTTCCGGAAAGATGAACTCGAACACCGGCGCCACATACTGTCCGGCAATCAGTCCATTGGCGACGGTCAGCGTGCCCGCATTCTGGATGCAACCGTCCACACCGGCCTGGGACAAGCTTTGCTGTGGAACGCAAAGTGACCGGGCAACGACGCGCAAGGTACGTGTCGGCTGGCTAAGTAGTCCAGTGGGCGCTTTGGTTGCGCGTAGTCTGGCACGTTGTGGCTGAGGTCCCGTGTTCTGTGTGGTAATACCACCCGAGGCCCCCAGGCAACTGGTCGGCAGGGTCTGGGCAGGATTGCATTCACCTGTCATCTCGTACGGTGTGACCCAGCGATTGGTTTGCACGCCCGTCGATGGATTGACATCTATCAGATAAATGTCGACCGGGGTCTTGATGTCGGTGGTCGACGCCTCAAGGAAAATCCGGTCCTGCGTCTCCTGGGCTACTCCGTTGATGGCCGTTGCGGCCGGGTCGGCCGTACCGATGCCAAATTCCCCGATAGCCAGGTAGCTGGGCTGCGAACCAGGCTGAGTGTAGATCCCGACGTTAGCCTCGATCGTGTGCGCAGAGATGAAGTCCGGGGCCCCCGTTGTCGCGGACTTGAACAGGGTGCCGGACCAGCTGATGAAGTCGCCGACTTCAAAGGGTGCCTGTTGTGTCGGGTCGGGGTCCGTCGCCGTGCGTGTAGCATCGCTGAATCTCTTCATGACGTACTGGCTGCAATAGACCTGCCCCACCGCTGGACCCGAGAGCTCTCCACTGGCTGGAGGCGTGACGCCGGCCTGGCTGAAATTGCGGCAGTTGTTGGTCGTGGTCGGGGTGACCACTTTTGGCCGGTTTTTCTGTGGGCAGAGCGCATCGTCACCGGAGAGCGTACGTGGCACGCACATCGGGTAGCCGGTGGCGGCATGGATGGTCGGATTGGCATCATCGACGGAGAAGCGTGGGTCGGGGCTTTGGGCGCGACCAAAACGGCCATTCGGATCGTTGATCTGAATGATCGTGGGTTGCGTCGGGTTTCCGCTGTCAACTTCGAGGTTGCCGTTGGTGTAGTCGATCCGGGTGATGACACCGCTGCCCGCGTTGACGGATTGCTGGGAGACAAAGATCAGCCCGGCAATCTGCTTGTTGGAGACGGTATTGCCTACCACATGGATCTCGAACGAGGGATAGGCCGCCGGTGATTTTCCGAGCGCCAGGGTTCCACCCCTGACGAAGTCGGCCCAGGTCAAAGTGTTGGCCGGCATCTGCATAACGGTGTTGCAAGGAACGATAATCGTGACGCCGTTCAACTGGACGGTACCCCCAAAGCGGCCCGGGTCACTGGTATTGGGGCAATTCGCATTGGTGGTGTCCAGGGTCATGTTCTGGATAAAGCCGGTAACGTCGAAGCCATGTATCGCATTCGGGTTGGTGAATACCGGGTCGGGTAATGTGGGAGTCGTGAACGGCGAGGGTGCACCCTTGGGAGGTTTGGCCGTTCCACCTTGGGCAAATGCATAACCGCCGGCAACGGCCAGCGCAACGGCGACGACACTGGCAAGCAGTGTATGGCGACCGAATTTGCCGGGGAGCGGTGGTATGCCGAGCGATCTTTCGTGTACTGCAGATGAAGTCATGGTTCTCTCCAATCGTTTCAGGACCAGTTACCGGTCAATCGACTTGCAGACCCGTTAGTGCGCTGAATCCCGCGCAAGAGAAGCGCAGAGGTGAGCGCGTCGAATGGGAGGCTCGATCCAGAGAGAGGTGAGGTGGTAGATCATCGACACCCACCCTCGGATGCTTTCAACCATGCGTTGCATGGGCCGGTTCCGGATGCAATCGCGAGAGACATTTCCTTGAGCCCGAGGGGTACATAGCAGTAGTCGTGCCTGATTGGCACAAACGCTTGTCAGCCAGCAAACATGCGGGCTGCACTGATGTTGGTGATATACACGAAGTTATAGTTGTGTGATTGGCGCCAAAGTAGGTGGGGATATATGCCCAAGTTTGGAGTGCTGTAAAAAGTTTTAGCAGGTGTGTCTCCGGTAGTGGTGGTTGAGAAGTGTTGTCTTTTAAATACTACTAAAGTCTGAGGGGCAAGAGGGAATATTGAAGAGGGTGGTGAGGAAATAACCTTGAATGGGAGGTATAAATAAAAAGGCAATAGCTAGCGCAGTGCAGCTTGCGCACGAATGGATTTTATATGTCTGATGGATGTTTCTAATGACTGGTGATGTGGATTTGCGGTTGTTTTTTTAAGTGCAACTTACAGCGCGGTGTTTGAATTAGCAAATACTCTGCCAGCCTCAAGAAAACGTAGTCTGGTGACGTGATGTCCTTTAAATGCTGGCTTCGAGAGGCCGTTGGTGATCGCCTGGTGCGGACTGTCTGGGGAATGGCACCCAATAATGGGGTGAAGTTTAACCAGAACTGAGGAATAGTGCGCAGTTTCTGTTATTAGTAGGGTTTCTTGATTTTGCTTAAATGAAAAATATTGAAAATTTCATGTTGAAATATTTTGTTGCAGCTAGAGTTGCATCAAGCGCTACTCAGTGGCGCGAAATATCATTTTTAAAAAATGCCTGAGCCACGAGAGTGCTTTGCCAGTTAGGTCTCGCATTGCCCATGCAACTTCAAGTTGATGCGGTTACTCGAGCGAGCAGCAAGATTCATGGCGATGAGCTCATCTCGCAACAGGGCAACCGCGGAGCCTGACTACTCCGTACTGAATCGGGAACGTCGTCATGTTTAAGTATTTGAGCATCTTTCGAATCACCTGCTTGCCCCGTGTGATGGTGATGACACTGTTCGCCATTGGCCTGCCCGTCATGAACGTTTGGGCCGCAGACCCCGTCGGGGTCGTTCCGGCCGTACCGGATGTGCCCAGCCTGCAGTCTCTGCGCGGCCTGACACCACCCGACCCTTCCGGAACCGAAGGCGGGCGCAAAGTCGACCTGATGACCGACTACGTGCTCAATCGCTCGGCGGCAGTACTCCTGGGCAAGGCACTGTTCTGGGACATGGAGATCGGCAGTGATGGTTCCACCGCTTGCGCTTCCTGCCACTTCCACGCGGGTGCCGATCACCGCACCACCAACCAGATCAACCCTGGACAGGCGAACACCAACGCAAACGTCTCGTCGATCTTCAATAAACCGTTCACCGCCACCGACATCCCGGGCGACGTGCCGGCCTACACCACCAGATCCGGTGGCAAGGGCGGTCCGAACTATCTGTTGAAGAAAGGCGATTTCCCGACCCATGTGCTGGCTGATCCGCTGGATCGCAACTCGGCGATTCTCTACTCGACTGACGATGTGATCGGCTCGCAAGGCGTGTTCGACGCCAACTTCGTCAAGCCTCATCAGTCGCGGTTCGACAAGTGCATTCAGCAACCGGACGGCATCTTCCAGGTGGGCGGCATCAATGTCCGCCGCAGCACCGGACGCAACGCACCCACGGTGATCAACGCCGCGTTCAACGTGCGCAACTTCTGGGATGGCCGGGCCAATAACGTCTTCAATGGCTTCTCGCCGTTCGGCAATCGCGACCCTGACGCCGGGATTTTCGTGACCAGCGATCGCAGTGGTGTGGCGACCAAAGTCAGGCTGGCGCTCAACGATGCTTCCGCCGCCTCGCAAGCGGTAGGGCCTCCCGGCAGCCCGGTGGAAATGTCCTGCGGCGGGCGTACCTTCGCCGACATCGGCCGGCGCATGCTCGACACCTTGATGCTCAAGCAGCAACGGATCTCGTCCACCGATTCGGTACTTGGGCCGGTATCCAGTGGTCATCGGCCGACCTACCGTGAACTGATCAAGAACGCGTTCCAGCCGCGCCTGTGGAACGCCACGCAGCAGGTCTCGCTGGGCGGCGCGCCATATACCCAGATGGAGGCGAACTTCCCGCTGTTCTTCGGGCTGGCGATTCAGATGTATGAGTCCACGCTGATCTCGGACCAGGCGCCGCTGGATGCCTATCTGCAGGGTGATCACACAGCCATGAACAACCAGCAGGTCCAGGGCATGAACCTGTTCCTGGGCAAGGGCAAGTGCGTCAATTGCCATGGTGGTGCGGAGCTGACCAACGCCGGCAGCCGGTTGCTGTTCCATCCTCGGGAACGTATCGAGCGCATGGTCATGGCCGACAACCTGACCACACTGTATGACAGCGGTTTCTACAACACCGGGGTGCGTCCAACGTCGGAAGACCTTGCGCTCGGTGGCTCGGATGCCTGGGGCAATCCGTTGTCCTTCACTCGCCAGTACAACACCCTGCTCCAGGGCGGCCAGATCCCTGACCCGCTGGAAGTTGATGTGTGCACCTTCGAAGCGCCTTTGAGCCCGGCCATCCCTTGTGATGCGACGCTCAAGCCCAATGTCGGTTTCCGCGACGCGGTCGATGGCGCCTTCAAGACGCCGACCTTGCGCAATATCGCGTTGACCGGGCCGTATTTCCACAACGGCAGTCGCGCAACGCTGCAACAGGTCATGGAGTTCTACAACCGCGGCGGCGACCGGCGTGGCGAGGATGCCAGCAACACCAGCGGCTTCGAGCACCCGGCGGTCAACCAGCACAACGGCTCGAACCTCGATCCGGACATGACCCGGCTGAACCTGACCCCGGATGAAGTGGACGCCTTGGTCAAATTCATGGAAGTCGGCCTGACCGATCCTCGGGTTGCGTGGGAACGGGCGCCGTTTGACCATCCGTCGCTGGTACTGCCCCAGGGCGAAAAGGGGGATGAAAACTCGGTCGGACAAAAACCGGCCAGTCCGAAGATCACTACCCGGCAGGCGCAGGACGCCGACATGGAGCTCAAAGCGGTCGGTGCCGAAGGTCGCACTGTTCTGGAAGGGCCACTGAAGCCATTCAACAGCGACCTGTAACAGGTTTTGCCCTTGCGTCACTGGTGACCGATGGACGCCAGTGACGCCTTTTTACGAATACCACAGTATTTCACTCAGCAAATCGGGGTTTCTGCCGTTACAGTGGTTGGCACATTGCCATCAATTGATTTGGCCGGTCGGAGCTTTACCCTTGCCGCGTTCTTCCGCTGTGCGATTCAGTCACTTCCTGCCGTCATTACTGCTGTTACTGGCGGGGCTTGCGGCTGCATACATCAAGGATCTGAGCGTCTTCTTCACTTCGCTGTTCAACGTGCTGCCCACCCTGGTGTTGTTGCTCGGTGGCGCCTATTGCGCGGTATACCGACGTCAGCGCGAGCTGTTTCTGATGGTCACGGTGTACATCGCCTACTATCTGCTCGACACCCAGACTGACTATTACCGCGACAACGGCAAGGTGCGCGACGATGCCGCCGTGGTCTTTCATTTGTGTTGTCTGCTGCTGCCGTTGCTGTTTGGCATCTTCGCGGCGTGGCAGGAGCGCACCCATCTGTTCCAGGACATGGTGGCGCGTTTCGCCGTATTGCTGGCGGTCGGCAGCGTGGCGCTGGGGCTTGAGCAAAGCTATCCGCACGCGCTGCTGATCTGGTTGTCGGAGATTCGCTGGCCCGCCTTGCATGGCGCCTGGATGAGCCTGATCCAGTTGTCCTATCCGGTGTTCCTTGCCGCGTTTGTGCTGCTGGCCTGGCAATACTGGCGTACCCCGCGACCGCTGCATGCCGCGCAATGGGTGGGGCTGCTCGGGTTGTTCTGGATGTTGCCGAAAACCTTCATCCTGCCGTTCACGCTGAACATCATGTGCAGCCAGGTGATGCTGATGATCGCCGCCGCCGTTGCCCATGAAGCCTATCAAATGGCCTTCCGCGACGAACTGACCGGGCTGCCGGGCCGTCGAGCGCTGAATGAACGCATGCAACGGTTGGGGCGCAACTACGTGTTGGCGATGAGTGACGTCGACCACTTCAAGAAATTCAACGACACCCACGGCCACGATGTCGGCGACCAGGTGCTGCGGCTGGTGGCCAGCAAGCTGGCGAAAATCGGCGGTGGCGGTAAGGCGTATCGCTATGGCGGCGAGGAGTTTGCCCTGGTGTTTGCAGGCAAGACCCTCGAAGAGTGCATGCCGCACCTGGAAGCCATCCGCGAGTCCATCGCCACTTACAACATTCAGCTACGTAATCAGGAAAACCGCCCGCAGGACGATAATCAGGGGCGCCAGCGGCGTGCCGGTTCCGGTGCGTCGAGTGTATCGGTGACGGTCAGTATCGGTGTTGCCGAACGGATCGATCAACGCACCCCGGAAGAGGTGCTCAAGTCCGCTGACCAGGCGCTCTACAGCGCCAAGGGCGCCGGGCGCAACTGCGTGATGGCGTTCGGGCAGAACCGCCGTGGCGCCGTGCGCATGGACGCGGCTACGGTTGAGTGATGATGACGCATTCAGCGTCTGGACTGTGATTGTGAGGCGTGGTCGGCGGCAGTAGGTTGGAGAAATCTGCCGACGGAGAATGACCATGCCCGAGTACAAAGCTCCCTTGCGCGACATGCGCTTTCTGATCGACCACGTCTTCGACTTCCACAGTAACTACGCTGCGCTGGGGGCCACCGATGTGAGCCCGGACATGGTCAATGCGATCCTCGAAGAAGGCGCGAAATTCTGCGAAAACGTGCTGTCGCCGCTCAACCGCAGTGGCGATGAAGAAGGCTGCCATTTCGACAATGGCGTGGTGACAACGCCTGCAGGCTTCAAGCAGGCTTTCGCACAGTATGTGGAAGGTGGCTGGCATGGCCTGGCGGCTGATCCAGCGTACGGCGGCCAGGGTTTGCCCAGCTCTCTGGGGCTGGTCATCAGCGAAATGGTGGCTTCCAGCAACACTTCGTGGGGTATGTACCCCGGCCTGACCCACGGTGCGATGTCGGCGATCCACGCCCATGGTACCGAAGAGCAGAAGCAGATCTATTTGAAGAAGCTCACCGCTGGCCAATGGACGGGCACCATGTGCCTGACCGAAGCCCATTGCGGCACCGACCTTGGCATCATCAAGACCCGCGCCGTACCTCAGGCCGATGGCAGTTACGCGATCTCCGGCAGCAAGATCTTCATCTCTGCCGGTGAGCACGACATGAGCGACAACATCATTCACCTGGTATTGGCCAAGTTGCCGGACGCACCGGCTGGGACCAAGGGCATTTCGTTGTTCATCGTGCCCAAGTTCCTGCCTGATGCGATGGGTGAAGCGGGCGAGCGCAACGGTGTGTCCTGCGGCTCCATCGAACACAAGATGGGCATCAAGGCCTCGGCCACCTGCGTATTGAATTTTGACGGGGCCAAGGGTTTCCTGATCGGTGAAGCGAACAAGGGCCTGAACTGCATGTTCACCATGATGAACCACGCGCGGCTGGGCACCGGCATGCAAGGGCTGTGTCTGGGCGAGGCAAGTTTCCAGGGCGCGATCAAATACGCCAACGAGCGTTTGCAGATGCGCGCGCTGACCGGCCCGAAAGCGCCGGAAAAAGTCGCCGACCCGATCATCGTGCACCCTGATGTGCGGCGGATGTTGCTGACGATGAAAGCCTTCAACGAAGGCAATCGCGCGCTGACCTACTTCACGGCGCAGTTGCTCGACATTGCGCACCTGAGCCCGGATGAAACGGCGCGTCAGGATGCCGAAGACCTGCTGGCGTTCCTCACGCCAATCTGCAAAGCCTTCATGACTGACACCGGGCTGGAGGTGACCAACCACGGCATGCAGGTGTTTGGCGGCCACGGGTTCATTCGCGAATGGGGTATGGAGCAGTTGGTGCGCGACTGCCGGATCGCGCCGATCTATGAGGGTACCAACGGTATTCAGGCACTGGACTTGCTGGGGCGCAAGGTACTCGGCAGCCAGGGCAAGCTACTGCGCGGGTTCACCAAAATCGTCCATAAATTCTGTGTGGCGAATGCCGGGCATCCACAACTGGCCGGGTATGTGGCGCAACTCAATCAACTGAACCAGCAGTGGGGCGAGTTGACGACCAGGGTCGGCATGGCGGCGATGAAAAATCCTGACGAAGTCGGTGCGGCGTCGGTGGATTACCTGATGTACAGCGGCTATATCATCCTCGGCTACCTGTGGTTGCGCATGGCGCTGGTGGCTCAGGCGCAACTCGATGCTGGTAGCGGCGATGGCGATTTCTGCCGGGGAAAACTGGCGACCAGCGAGTTTTACTTCAAGCGCCTGTTGCCACGCACAGCCGCTCATCGGGCGGCCATCGAAGCGGGTAGCGATTGCCTGATGCAACTGCCGGCGGAGCTATTTGCGCTCTGACGCCTCTCTCTGTAGGAGCGAGCTTGCTCGCGATGGTCGTGAACGATAACGCGTAAAACCAGATGCCGATGGCGTCTTCAGGTTTTTCGCGAGCAAGCTCGCTCCTACACATGCAAAATGCGATGACTAAAAATAACAAAATGGTCATGAGCTGACCCTATGTGTCACAAAAGTTGTTGAGGTACACTCCGACCCAACGAAAACACTCTTCCTGTGAATCACCTGTATAGATCTTGCGAGGTTTGCCATGGCTGACTACAAAGCGCCCCTGCGCGATATGCGCTTCGTCCTCAATGAAGTTTTCGAGGTCGCCAAACTCTGGGCCGAGTTGCCTGCACTGGCCGAGACCGTCGATGCGGAAACGGTCGAAGCCATCCTGGAAGAAGCCGGCAAAGTCACCAGCAAAAGCATCGCACCGTTGAGCCGTGCCGCTGACGAAGAAGGTTGCCATTGGGCGGACGGTGCCGTCACCACGCCGGCAGGTTTCCCGCAGGCCTATCAGACCTACGCAGAAGGTGGCTGGGTCGGTGTCGGTGGCGATCCGTCCTACGGTGGCATGGGCATGCCCAAAGCCGTTTCGGCCCAGGTCGAAGAAATGGTCAACTCCGCCAGCCTGTCCTTCGGTCTGTACCCGATGCTGACCGCCGGCGCGTGCCTGTCGATCAACGCCCACGCCAGCGAAGAGCTGAAAGCCGCGTACCTGCCGAACATGTATGCCGGCATCTGGGCCGGTTCCATGTGCCTGACCGAGCCGCACGCCGGTACCGACCTGGGGATCATTCGCACCAAGGCCGAGCCTCAGGCCGACGGTTCCTACAAGGTCAGCGGCACCAAGATCTTCATCACCGGTGGCGAACACGACCTGACCGAGAACATCATCCACCTGGTACTGGCCAAGTTGCCGGATGCACCGGCGGGTCCGAAAGGCATTTCGCTGTTCCTGGTGCCGAAGTTCATGGTCAATGCCGATGGCAGCCTGGGCGCGCGCAACCCGGCGAATTGCGGTTCGATCGAACACAAGATGGGCATCCAGGCGTCCGCGACCTGCGTGATGAACTTCGACGAGGCCGTGGGTTACCTGGTAGGTGAGCCGAACAAAGGCCTGGCGGCGATGTTCACCATGATGAACTACGAGCGACTGGGCGTGGGTATCCAGGGCCTGGCCACTGGCGAGCGCTCGTACCAGAACGCCGTGGAATACGCCCGTGACCGTCTGCAAAGTCGTGCGCCAACCGGCGCACAGAACAAGGACAAAGTGGCTGACCCGATCATCGTCCACCCGGACGTGCGGCGCATGTTGCTGACCATGAAAGCCTCGAACGAAGGTGGCCGCGCGTTCTCCACTTACGTGGCGATGCAACTGGACACCGCCAAGTTCAGCGAAGATGCCGCCACCCGCAAGCGTGCGGAAGACCTGGTGGCGTTGCTGACCCCGGTGGCCAAGGCGTTCCTGACCGACCTCGGTCTGGAAACCACCGTACACGGCCAACAGGTCTTCGGCGGCCACGGTTACATCCGTGAGTGGGGCCAGGAGCAACTGGTGCGTGACGTGCGCATCACCCAGATCTACGAAGGCACCAACGGCATCCAGGCACTGGACCTGGTCGGGCGCAAGATCGTCGGCAGCGGCGGGGCGTTCTACAAGCTGTTCGCCGACGAGATTCGTCACTTCACGGCGACCGCCAGCGCGGACCTCGCCGAGTTCACCAAGCCGCTGAACGACGCCGTGACCACCCTCGATGAACTGACCGCGTGGTTGCTGGACCGGGTAAAAACCAACCCGAACGAAATCGGCGCGGCGTCGGTCGAGTATCTGCAGGTGTTCGGCTACGTGGCCTACGCCTACATGTGGGCCCTGATGGCCAAGGCGGCTTTCGGCAAGGAAGCGCAAGACGATTTCTACGCCAGCAAACTGGGCACGGCGCGGTTCTATTTTGCCCGCCTGTTGCCGCGCATTCACTCGTTGAGCGCGTCGGTGAAGGCCGGCAGTGAGTCGCTGTTCCTGCTGGATGCAGGACAATTCTGATGAAGTAGCGTTATGTAAGCATTCTCTTACATAACGTGCTGCTGTTCTCCCATAGATGCAAATTGGATCCACAGCTAATCTACTTTACATGGACGTAGCGCAGGAAGCGCAAAGCAACAACAGGGACACGTAGGATTCTGCCAGGACGGCGGAGTGAAATGGATGTCAGGGAAACAGTCTGCAAAGCCCCGCTTCGGCGGGGTTTTCTTTTGCCCAAAGAAAAGTTTCTAGCTCAGCCCATCCAGGGCCTGCGCGCTGTTCATGCGCACATCCGGGCCATTTATCACCTCTTCCAGCAATGTCCGCAGCAATGCCAGCGAGGTCTGCTGCCGTTGCACATCCCGACACACCAAACCGACTTTCAGCGGCACTCGCGGTTCACTCAGGGGTTTCCACAGCAGCTCGTGGTTGCCATGGGTCTTTTGCGAACGCCCGGGCAGTACCGTCGCCAGGCGCGTGTGCGGCAGGCTGTCGAGGATGCCGGCCATGTTGTTCAGTTCGGCTTGCACCTGTGGGCGGCGTCCGAGGCTGGCCAGTTGTGCCTGCCAGATCTGCCTTATTTGAAATTCCTCGCCCAGCAGCAACATCGGCAGCTCGGCGGCCTGACTCATGGACACTTTCTTGAATTCACGCAGCGGATGCTCTGCCGGGATGACCAGGGTCAGTTCGTCTTCGTACAGCATCACGCCATGCAAACCAGGCTGGCGGGGTGGCAGGTAGCTGATGCCGATGTCCAGAGAACCGTTGAGCAGTCGCCGCTCGATTTCCAGGCCGGTCAGTTCATAGATCTGCACCACCAGATGCGGCTGCGCCTTGCGCACCCGCTCGAGCATCTGTGGAACGAGGCTGGTGTGCACGGTCTGCAATACACCGATGGCCAGGGTGCGCAGCGCCTGACCCTTGAAGTTACCGAGCGCTTCCCGTGCCCGTTGCAGGCCATCGAGCAAAGGCAGGGCGTGGTTGTACAGCGTGTGGGCTGCGAGCGTCGGCAACAGGCGTTTGCTACTGCGCTCGAACAGGCTCACATCGAGGTTTTGTTCCAAGTGGCGGATTTGTTGGGACAGCGCCGGCTGGGAGATGGACAGGCGCTCGGCGGCCCGGCCCACGTGGCCTTCTTCATAGACCGCGACGAAATAACGCAGTTGCTTGAAATCCATAAGTATTACTTATTGAAAATGCTGAAAAATCGAAATGGCTGAACACCTCGTCTGCGCCTAGTCTAACCGCATTCACAGGGCTTACAGGGCCACAGAGCGCGATGAATACCGTTTGTTTCGATGGTGTTTACATAGGTAAGGCAAAAAACCTCAAAAGAGGTTTTTTCAGATGAATCTGTTCAGTCTGCGTCGCAGTCCTCCCAGTCTTGATGATCTGGTCATGGACGCCTCCCTGCCATCCCAAGGCGATAACCTTTCCAGCGAGTACTTGATGCCCAGTGTCGAGCGGCCGAAACAGGTGTTTGTGCGTGGCCAGGGCTCATGGTTGTGGGACAGCGATGACCGTGCGTATCTGGATTTTTCCCAGGGTGGCGGGGCCAATAGCCTTGGTCACAGCCCATCGGTACTGGTCAATGCAATCACTGCCCAGGCTCAGTCGCTGATCAATCCGGGGTTCGGCCTGCATAACCGCGGCATGCTCAGCCTCGCTGAACATCTGTGTGCCAGCACCGGCAGTGATCAGGCCTACCTGCTCAATACCGGCAGCGAAGCCTGTGAGGCAGCGATCAAACTGGCGCGCAAATGGGGCCAGCAGCATCGCGGCGGTGCGTCGCGAATCATTGTGGCCAACAACGGTTGCCATGGCCGGAGCCTGGCAACGATTTCGGCGTCGGACAGTTCGACATTGATCAACCGGTTCGAGCCGCAACTGCCGGGTTTCAGCCATGTCCCGTTCAATGACCTTCCGGCCTTGCATGCGGCTGTGGATGAGCGGACCGTAGCGATCATGCTCGAGCCGATCCAGAGCGAAGCCGGCGTGATTCCGGCCACCGCACACTACCTCAAGGGTGTCGAACGCCTATGCCGTGAGCTCGGCATTTTGCTGATCTTCGACGAAGTGCAAACCGGCATTGGTCGTTGTGGCACCTTGCTCGCGGAACAGTCCTATGGCGTAACGGCGGATATCGTCGTGCTCGGCAAAGGGTTGGGTGGCGGCGTGCCAATGGCCGCGTTGCTGGCGCGGGGCAAGGCTTGCTGTTTCGACATTGGCGAAGTGACCGGTACCCATCACGGCAATGCGTTGATGACCGCCGCAGGACTTTCGGTACTCGCTACGGTGCAGGACAAGGCTTTCCTCACGCACGTCGCAGAAACCGGTCAACACCTGCGTGAGGGGTTGGGGCGTCTGGCCCATCGTTACGGTCACGGCGAGTTGCGCGGACAAGGACTGCTATGGGGGCTGACGCTGTCGGACGACTCCGCTGACGCGGTGGTCAAGGCCGCGCTGTACGAAGGCTTGCTGCTCAATGCCCCGCAACCCGATTGCCTGCGCTTTACCCCGGCGCTGAATGTCAGCAACGCCAACATCGATGAAATGCTCCTGCGCCTGGCACGCGCCTTCTCCCGAGTACGCACCGCGCAATTGCAGTGCCGCAAGGGGATTGCCGTCTGATCCGACGCGCCTTGCACAATTTCCAGAACCGTCTCGCGGTAAAACGCACGCCTCACGCCTGATTCTTTTGGCGTGGGGCGTTTTTTTGTCTGCGAAATTCAATGAAGGGGCGTAGTTCGGGAGTAGAGGGACTGAACCCTGACAAACGGCACAGGTCGATTAGCTGTAGGGTTCGAACAAGCCCACCCCAATCAGGAGCTGCCCCCATGGACTTTATTCGCATCATCATCGCCATCCTGTTGCCGCCACTCGGTGTGTTTCTGCAAGTAGGATTCGGCGGAGCGTTCTGGCTGAATATTCTGCTGACGTTGTGCGGGTACATTCCGGGGATCGTGCATGCGGTTTACATCATCGCCAAGCGCTGAGTTTTTGTGGCAATAGATAGATCGCTTTCGCTGGCAAGCCAGCTCCTACAGGAGATCACCATTGTGTAGGAGCTGGCTTGCCAGCGATTGGAGCACCGCCGATTTCAGCTGGCGTGCTCCATCACCCTTCGATAAAAAAGCCATTCCTGCTCCAGCGCATGGGCCTGATTACCGGCCTTGCGAAAGCCGTGGCGTTCGTCGGCGTAGTAATGCGCTTCGACCAGGATGCCGTTGTCCTGCAGTGCCGAGACCATGTCGCGGGTCTGTTGCGGGACGACCACGGCATCCAGTTCTCCTTGAAAGAAGATCATCGGCACGCGGATGTTGCTGGCATGCAGCAGCGGCGTGCGGGCCGCGTAGCGTTCGGCATCCAGCTGCGGATCGCCGATCAGCCAATCCAGATAGTCGCTTTCGAATTTGTGGGTCGCGCGCCCCAGCGCCACCGGGTCGCTGACCCCATACAGACTGGCGCCGGCGCGGAACACGTTGTGAAAGGCCAAGGCACAAAGGGTGGTGTAGCCACCGGCGCTGCCGCCGCGGATGAAGGTCTTGTCGGCGTCGATCAAGCCGCGTTCGTTGAGATAACCGACCACGGCGCAGGCGTCTTGCACATCCACATCGCCCCAACTCAGGTGCAGTGCCTGGCGATAGGTCCGGCCATAACCGCTGCTGCCGCGATAGTTGAGGTCGGCTACGGCGAAGCCCCGCTGGGCCCAAAACTGGATACGCGGATCGAGCATCGGGTAGCACGCCGACGTCGGTCCGCCATGGATGAACACCACCAATGGTGGTTTCGCCTCGCCGGTCATCGCCGGGTAGAAGAAACCGTGCGCTTCGCCTGAGCCACTTGGGTAGCGCAAGGTTTGCGGGCGGCTGATCTGTTCGGGAGGAAGTGGTGCGATGCCGCCGGCCAATACCTTCACTTGCCGGCTCTGACGGTCGATGGCGATGACAGCGGTTGAACTGACGGGTGACGCGGCGATGCAATAGATGAGCTGCTCATCCACGGCGAGATGGCGGAAGCGGCTGTAGCCGCCGGTGAAATCGACGCTGTAGTCGCCGCCTATGCCCAATCGACCAAACCCGCATTCGGTCCAGCTGGCCAGATAGCTTTCTTCGCTCAGCGGCAACCAGGTGCAGCCGCCGAGTTGCCACGGTGCGGGGCCATGATCGGCGGTGACACATGGTAATGGGCTAAGGCCGTTTCCGGACTCCCTCCAAGGCTGCCAGTAACCCGCGCGATCCGTCAGGCAATACAAGCGACCGCCGGCATCAAACCGTGGTTGTTGCACAGACTCTTGAGCGCCGTCGCCCGCCACACAACGCGCCTCGGCAAATCCGCCATTGGCATGGCGCTCGGCAACCATCAAGCGGGTTGCAGTCCACGGCTGATCCGGGTGATTCCATTCGATCCAGGCCAGGCGCCGGTCATCCGGGCTCAGCGTCGGCGCGGCGTAGAAGTCAGCACCTTCGGCCAGCAGATGACGTGCGCCATCCTTCAGATCGATCGCCACCAGTCGGTGTTGATCGCGAAGCTCCTCGACCGCCAGCACCTGCCCTTCGGCACATTGCAGATCGCCGTAACGGCACACCCCGGACGTCAGCCTTTCGGGCGCTTCGCCTTGCAGTGTTTGCCGATATAATTGCTGGTCGGCCTCGTTGACGAAAACGATACCGTCGTCCGTCAGACAAAACGCTCCACCGCCATATTCGTACACACGACTACGCACGCTGAAGCCCGGTGGCGTCAGGCATTTCGCTGCGCCGTCATGCCAATGCCAGATCCGGCACGCCGCGTCTTCGGGGCGGTACTCGTTCCAGAACAGGCCCTGTCGACCGACCTGCAGTTCGGCAAAGTCGATACCGGCCGCGACGGCTTTGGCAGCGCTGAGAGGTTCAGCTTTTGGCGATGAGGCGTGAGTTTCGTTCATTGCGAAAGGCCAGTTGGTCAATGGTCTGGGTCGCGTGTTCGGCTTCTTCGCGAGCCTTGAGGATCACGCCGTGTTGTGGCGACTTGCTGCACACCGGGTCGGCGTTGCTGGCATCGCCGGTGAGCATGAACGCCTGGCAGCGGCAGCCGCCGAAGTCTTTTTCTTTCTCGTCACAGGAGCGGCACGGTTCGGGCATCCAGTCATAACCACGAAAGCGGTTGAAGCCGAACGAGTCGTACCAGATGTGTTGCATGCTGTGGTCGCGCACGTTGGGAAACTGTACCGGCAGCTGTCGGGCGCCGTGACAGGGCAGGGCGGTTCCGTCTGGCGTGACCGTCAGAAAAATACTGCCCCAGCCATTCATGCAGGCTTTCGGGCGCTCTTCGTAATAGTCCGGGGTGACGAAAATCAGCTTGCACGGGTGCCCTTCGGCTTCCAGTCTGGCGCGGTATTCATTGGTGATGCGCTCTGCACGGACAAGCTGTTCCTTGGTCGGCAACAGCCCGACGCGATTGAGCTGCGCCCAGCCGTAGAACTGGCAAGTGGCGAGCTCGACAAAGTCCGCTTCCAGCGCGATGCACAGCTCGATGATGCGGTCGATCTGGTCGATGTTGTGCCGATGGGTGACGAAGTTCAGCACCATCGGATAACCGTGGGCCTTCACCGCCCGGGCCATTTCCAGTTTCTGCGCAAAGGCCTTTTTCGAACCGGCCAGCAGATTGTTCACCTGCTCGTCGCTGGCCTGGAAACTGATCTGGATGTGATCGAGGCCGGCCTGCTTGAAGTCGCTGATTTTCTGCTCGGTCAGGCCGATTCCGGAGGTGATCAGGTTGGTGTAGAAACCCAGTTTGCGGGCTTCGGCAATCAGCTCGGCGAGGTCCTGGCGCACCAGCGGTTCGCCACCGGAAAAGCCCAGTTGCGCCGCGCCCATTTCCCGCGCTTCGCGGAACACCTTGATCCACTGTGCGGTGCTCAGCTCCTGGCCTTGCTCGGCGAAATCCAGCGGATTGGAGCAGTAGGGGCATTGCAGCGGACAGCGATAGGTCAGCTCGGCCAGCAGCCACAGCGGCAGGCCGACTTCAGGAGTGGGCGGTACTTGCACCGATGCATCAGGCAAGTTCGATCCAGTGCTGCGCACGGGCCACCTCCATGAATTGCTCGATGTCGTCACCGAGTTCGGGCACGCCGGGGAACTGTTGGTCGAGCTCATTGATGATCGCCGCGACATCCCGTTGTCCGTCAATCAGACCACCGATCAGCGCGGCACTTTCGTTGAGCTTGATCATGCCTTCCGGGTACAGCAGCACGTGGCCTTTTTGCGCCGGCTCGTACTGGAAGCGGTAGCCGGGGCGCCAGGTCGGGGTCTTGCTGCGATCGAAACTCATAAGGTGATTCCTTTGTGCCAGACCCGTTCCGCGGTCACGCTGTGATACGGCGGGCGTTTCAGTTCGTAGGCCATGCTCATGGCATCGAGCATGCTCCAAAGAATGTCCAGTTTGAACTGGAGAATTTCCAGCATGCGCTCCTGGCCTTCGCGGGTGGTGTAGTGCTGCAGGGTGATCGCCAGACCGTGCTCGACATCACGCCGTGCCTGGCCCAGGCGCGTGCGGAAATATTCGTAGCCGGCCGGATCGATCCACGGATAGTGCTGTGGCCAGCTGTCCAGGCGCGATTGGTGGATTTGCGGGGCGAACAGTTCGGTCAGCGAGCTGCTGGCGGCTTCCTGCCAGCGGGCGCGGCGCGCGAAGTTGACGTAGGCGTCCACGGCGAAGCGCACGCCGGGCAGCACCAGCTCCTGGGAACGCAGTTGGTCCGGGTCGAGACCCACGGCCTGGCCCAGGCGCAGCCAGGCTTCGATGCCGCCGTCTTCACCGGGCGCACCGTCGTGGTCGAGCAGGCGCTGAATCCACTCACGGCGAATTTCGCGGTCCGGGCAATTAGCCAGAATGGCCGCGTCCTTCAGGGGGATGTTCACCTGATAGTAGAAACGGTTGGCGACCCAGCCCTGGATCTGCTCACGGCTCGCCCGGCCTTCGTACATCGCCACGTGAAAGGGGTGATGGATGTGGTAATAGGCGCCCTTGGCGCGCAGGGCCGCTTCGAATTCGGCGGGGGACATTGGGGTGTCGGTCATTGCTTTTCTCCGGGTACGGCCGGTGGAATCCTGGGTGTCTGGGCGGACGTCATCGCGGGCAAGCCCGCTCCCACAAGGATCTGTGGCGTACACAACACCTGTGGGAGCTGGCTTGCCAGCGATGGGGCCCTCTGCTACAGCACAATACTCATGCCGTCATACGCCACTTCAACCTGGCGCCGATCCAGCTCCGCCCGCTGCGGTGAATCCTCATCGAGAATCGGGTTGGTGTTGTTGATGTGGATAAGCACCTTGCGCTGTTCGGGCAGTTGCTCAAGCACTTCGAGCATGCCACCGGGGCCGTTTTGCGCCAGATGGCCCATCTCCCGGCCGGTGCGGGTGCCGACGCCGCGCCGCTGCATTTCATCGTCATCCCACAAGGTGCCGTCGACCAACAGGCAATCGCTGCCGGCCATGATCTCCAGCAGCGGCGCATCCACCTTGCCTAATCCCGGTGCATAGAACAGCTTGCCGCCGGTATTGAGATCTTCGACTATCAGGCCGATGTTGTCGCCCGGATGGGGGTCGAAGCGGTGCGGCGAGTACGGCGGCGCGGCGCTGCGCAAAGGCAGCGGGGTGAAGCGCAGGCTCGGGCAGGCCGGGATGCTGAAGCTTTGATCGAGTTCGATGCGGTTCCAGTTCAGCCCGCCGTTCCAGTGAGTCAGCATGGTGAACAGCGGAAAACCGCTGCTCAGGTCTTCGTAGACCATGTCGGTGCACCAGACCTGATGCGGGCACCCTTCACGCAGCATGAGCAGGCCGGTGGTGTGGTCGATCTGGCTGTCCATCAGGATGATCGCGCCGATCCCGGTATCGCGCAGGGCACGGCCCGGCTGCATCGGGGCGAAGCTCTGGAGTTGGGCGCGGATGTCCGGGGAGGTGTTGCACAGCACCCAGTTCACGCCGTCATCGGAAATCGCGATGGACGATTGCGTCCGCGCCTTGGCCCGCAGGCTACCGTCGCGAAAGCCTGCGCAGTTCACGCAGTTGCAGTTCCACTGGGGAAAACCGCCGCCGGCAGCGGAACCTAGAATCTGGACAAACATGGGCGCTCCATCATTTCAACGCTGAAAATAAAACGCCTCGGATAACCGAGGCGTTGTGCTGCATCTCTGCCAAAGCTGAGATTAGCGGCTTGCGAAGTACATGGTGACTTCAAAGCCGATACGCAGGTCGGTGTAAGCAGGTTTGGTCCAGGCCATAAATCGAACTCCTTCAGTTAGGGTGGGATAGCGCTATCTACAGGTATAGTCCACCTCAAGTCAGAGATGTTCCAGATAGTTAGGTTGCTATGTTACTCAAAATTTCAAAGAGATTGCCCGTGAAACTTTGAGAAAGCTCCTTGCAGCCCCGGTAAGGATCATTTTGCCGCTTGCCACGGCTCACCCGGGCTGGCGGCACTGGCCAGGCCACGCCAGCCGCCCTCGGCCTGATTCAGGCGTCGGGCCGCAGCCAGTAGAGCGGCCCGGTCAACTTGCACAATGGCTTGGGGCAATTGCGTCAGATATTCCGACGAACGGCCGGCCAGCTTGCCCTGCCAGAGCAATTCGGCCGCTTGAGCGGTGGTGAGTGCGGCGCTGGAAAATTGATCCGCCAGAGCCTGGCGATGAGCGTTGAAAGTGCTGTCGTCGAGCGCTTGGATCAGGTCCGGTAATCGATTCAGGAATTGCTCGATGTGTTGCAGCAGCTGCATCGGCGCAACGCTTGGCGATTGCACACCGAACAGCAGCCCGGTTTGCCCGTGAATCTGCCGCAGGGCGCTGAACACCGCATAACCCAATTGCAACTCCACCCGCAGGCGCTGGTAGAACGGCGTCTGGGAGAGGTGAGCGAGCAAACGCCACGCGGCTTCGTCGGCTATCGCCTGGGTGGCTGTCGGACAGAACAGCAGCAGTGCGTGCTCGCTGGAGGCGGTATCGACATGGCTCCACAGACGTTGTGAATGGATCGAAGCGGGTGGCGTCAGTTGATTGTCCGGCGTGCCGGGTACGCGGCTCAGGGCCAGCCCCATGGCCGCTTGAGTCTGAGCCGATAAGCCGATGGCCAGCCCATCCCATCGCGCACTCGACCAGAGTTGCTGCAAGTCATCCGAGTTCGCGGTGTGCTCAAGGCAATGATCGGGCAATGCCTTGAGCAGTTGCCGAATCGGTATTGGCGCCACGCTCGTCGGTTCGGCTTGTGAGACAGCGGTATCAGGTTGTGTAAGTTCTTTCAGCGCGTGCTCCAGGACGCTGGGCATCGGCTCCTGTAGCCCGTTCAGTTGCAGCAGCCATTCGTTGCCCGACGCACTGAAGGCAAAATCCACACCGGCCTGACGCGCGTCTTCGCGCAACGGTTGCAGGTGGTTTTCCAGCCGTGATTGAAGGAGGCTGCCGGGAGCCGAGCCCAGACGCCAGCGCAGATAGATCGCACCCTCAACAGCGTTGTCCGGGAATGCCTGGCTGAATTGCATCGGCGAACGTTCACGACGGCTGCGCGAACGGTCCTGGGCAAACGTGCGCAGGCCACGGTGGGCACTGGTCTGGCCGCGAATCAATCCGGCGTTGGGTGCCGGTGCTTCGGAGCGCAAGAACGGGTTAGGTGTCGGAAACTGCCATGGGCCGCTGAAGTTATCCACAGCGCCGATTTGTTTGAGGATCTGTTTGAGGGCTGTAACGCCCGGCTCGGATAGCCCGACTTCACGTTGTTCGCTGTCCAGTCGGGCCAGTTGCAAGGCGCTGCTGACTTGCTGCTGGCATTGGAGCAGGGTTGTGTATTCTTTGCGCAAAGGGCGCCAGTCTTGTTCGGCAAAGAAGCCAAGCCAGTCCATCAGGCGTTCGCGGATCCCTGTTGCCGGGGACGCGGCGGGCAGGGTGAATTCAATATGCAGCAAGGCTTGAGCGGCGAACTGGTACAGCGGCTGGGCCTTCAGCTGATCGGCCAGCCCGCGTTCGCGCAGGTCCGCCAACAAGCCGCCGGGTTTTGCCCTGTTCAGCCAGTGGCACAGGAACGCCAGCGCTTCGGCAGAGAATTCGGGCAGGGCTTCAAGGGCAAACAACAGATCCAGACGCCGCTTGCCAGCCTGTTGATAACTGTTGGCCGAGACGTCCATCAGCGGCACTGGGGACTGTTGAGTGACTGTTTCGCCTTTGGCAATGACACTGCCAAAGGTTTCGGCCATCGTTCTCAGTTCATCGAGGCTCTGCGGCCCGACCAGGCTCAAGGTCATTTGCCCGGTCTGGTAAAACCGCTGATAAAAGTCCTGCAGGGCCTGCTGAAACTCGGGTTGCTGCAACGGCAGACTGTCACGATTGCCGGCATGAAAACCCCGCAATGGATGAGCCTCGCCAAGCCCGCTGAACAAAGAAGACTGTTGCTGCGCTGCGACGTCCTGCGACCAGGCGACAAATTCCGCCTGCAACACTTCCCGTTCCCGCTGCTGGTCGTCCGGATTCATACGCGGATGGGCGAGCATGTCTGACAGACGCTCCAGCCCACCGGCAAACGCTTGGGGCGGCAGTTCGAAAAAGTAGTCCGTGGTGCGTTCGCTGGTCCGCGCATTCACTTGCCCGCCATGACGCTGGACGTAGGCCATCAACCCTTGCCCTGCGGGAAAACGCTCAGTCCCCAGAAATAAAAGATGCTCAAGAAAGTGCGCAAGGCCGGGCCACGCCAGGGGCACATCATGGCTGCCCACAGCGACCCGCAACGCAGCTGCGCAGCGTTTCAGGTTCGGGGCATGACGCAGGGTCACCCGCAGACCATTGGCCAGGGTTTCAGTGTGGGGGCGAAGGGAAATCAGCGCGGGCATGGGCACTTCCAGAACAGTGAAGTGCCAATGCTAGCGGATTACAGTGGACTAGCGCTTGTTCAGGTCGCCGTAAAGCTCTGGGCGGCGATCAAGGAAGTAACGATTGGCGGCACGGGAGTCGAGCATCAACTGACGATCCAACTCACCGACAATCAAGGCTTCATCAAGGCCTGCCTGAGCGATGCGGCTGCCATCCGGTGCGGCGATGCTGCTTTGACCGCAATAGTGGATGTCGCCTTCATGGCCGCAGTAGTTGGCGTAAGCCACATAGCATTGGTTTTCGAAGGCGCGGGAGCGCACGGTGACATCGGCGACGAAATCGAACGGGATCATGTTCGCGGTCGGCACCAGGATCAGCTCGGCACCGGCCAGGGCCAGGCGTCGGGCGTTTTCCGGAAATTCCAGGTCGTAGCAGATCAGGAAACCGAGCTTCCAGCCGTTGAGCTCAACGATGGGAAACTCGTCGGAACCTGCGCTGAACATCGAGTGATCCAGTTCGCCGAACAGATGGGTCTTGCGGTAATTGCAGATGCGCTCGCCGTTAGAGTCGATCAACTGCACGGCGTTGTAGATCTGCCCGTCGGCGGTGCGCTCCGGGTAGCCATACAAGATGGCGATCCCGGTCGCCTTGGCAATGCGCGCGATCTGCTGCGCCGACTCACCGTTGTACACCTCAGCCAGCACACTGACGGCATCGAGGCCGATGTTGTAGCCGGTCAGGAACATCTCCGGCAGCACCAGCAGGTCCGCACCTTTGGCTTCCAGAGCAAGCTGCTGCAAGCGTTGCAGGTTGCCGGCGACATCCAGAGGCAGCGGCGGACATTGGTAAAGGGCTACGCGCATTTCGGATTCCTCTTACTCGGGCAGGGCGATCGGACCGATCTCTTTGAACACATCTCCTGGACCCGGATTCTCGGCGTGAGTTGCACCGCCGAAGTGCTTCATGATGCCCCACACCGCATTGAGCGACGTCTGCACCGCGCCCTCAACCCAGGCCGGCGTCCACGAAACGTCGTCGCCGGCAATGAAGATCCCGCGCTGCTCGGGCGGCATGTCGTCCTGCATGAAGTGCGCGTACATGCGCTGGTTGTAGCGGTAGTGGCCGGGCAGGGCGCCTTTGAACGCACCGAGGAAATGTGGGTCGGCTTCCCAGGACACGGTAATCGGATCGCCGATGATCCGCGCGGCGATGTCGACTTTCGGGTAGATCTTTTTCAATGCATCCAGCGCCAGTTTCACGCGTTTTTCCACTGGGTGCGGGAGCATTTTCAGCGCGTCGCTCATCCACGAGTACGACAGGCAAATCACCCCCGGCTTGTCGTCGCCGTTGTCGAACAGGTAGGTGCCGCGAGTCAGGCGATCGGTGAGGGTCATGCTCATCAGGTCGCGGCCGGTTTCCGGGTCCTTGTCCTTCCAGAACGGGCGGTCGACCATCACGAAGGTTTTCGACGACTGCATGTAGCGGGTGCGGTCCAGGGCCATCCACATCTTTTGCGAAAACAGGGTTTCGTCGCATTCGATCTGGGTGGTCAGCAGCCAGCTTTGGCAGGTGGTCAGCACCGCGGCGTATTCGCGGGTGTCACCGTTGTTGTCGGTGACTGCAAAACGGCCATCCGGCGCGTGGGCGATTTTCTTCACCCCGGAGCGTGGAGCGCCATTGTGCAGCGACTTGAGACTGGTGCCTTGCGGCCAATGCACGCAGCGTTCCGGTACATGGCGCCAGATGCCTTGCGGGACTTGTTCCACGCCACCGACCACCAAATGCTGGTGATCGTCACAGTTGGTCATCACCACGCGGAAGATTTCCAGCATCGAGTTCGGGAAATCGGAGTCCCAGCCGCCTGTGCCGAAGCCGACCTGACCGAACACTTCGCGGTGATGGAACGACAACTTCGCGAAGGCTTTGGAGGTGGCGACGAAATCGTAGAAGGTGCGGTCGTCCCACAGCGGAACGAGGGTATTCCACAGCTCCTTGAGGCGCGGCACGTCGCGGTCGCGGATGGCTTGCTGGATATCGGAGAATTGTGAACCGGCCTCCAGGGCGTCGGCCCAGGCGTCAGCCACTTCCTGAAAGAGTGCAGGAAGATCCGCCAATTTCTGTGCGTAATGGGTTTTGCCTTCCAGATCGATGACGGTGCTGCCGGAAGCAGGTGTCAGCGGGTTGGGGAAGGGTTTGGTCTCAAGACCCAGCTTGTCGACGTAGTGATAGAACGCGGTGGACGACACCGGAAAACGCATGCCACCCAACTCCGCGACAATGCCATCGGTGCCGTTGAACGCCTGGGAGCGCAGGCGGCCGCCCAGCTTCGAGGCCTCATAGACCACTGGTTTGAGGCCAAGCTTCATCAGTTCGTATGCGGCCACCAGCCCTGCGATACCGGCGCCGACAATCGCCACCTCGGCGCCGTGATTGTGCTCGGGAATGCTGCCCAGGCCAGCCGGGTGTTCGATCCAGTCGTCGAAGGCGAAGGGAAAGTCCGGGCCGAAAATGGTGACTGGTTTTTTACCGTCTGCAGGATGGCGATTGTTCTTGTTCATGACTGACCTTGCTGGCGACCCGACGCGGAATGCGCATCTGAGTATAGGAAAAGATGCCGGCCATTCTAGAGAGCACGGAACACGTTAATAAGACGCAAAGTGTCGTCGTTTTGCAATTTTACTGGTCAATATGACAATAAAATTGCGCACACTGCCCACTGTAGGAGCTGGCTTGCCAGCGAAGAGGCCGTTGAATTTTGTGTTGATGGTTCTGACGCCTTCGCTGGCAAGCCAGCTCGTACAGGTTTTTGCAGGCCTGTCAGACACCCAAGACCACCGGAAAAACCTCAAACCGGCTGCCCCCGATCAATCTTGCTGCTCAAGATGATCGAAGTCGTAGTCTTCTCCACCCCATCCACACTGCCAATCTGATCCAGCAACTGATCCAGCTGCTCCGGCGAGTCAGTGCGCAACCACGCCACATAATCAAATTCGCCACTTACCGCACACAGTTGTTGCACCTGCGCCATCGCGCTCAGGCGCCGCAACACCTCCTTGCCGGAACGCGGTTGCACAGTGATCCCGACATACGCCTGCAACCCGCCATCCACCACTCGCTGCCCGAGGCGCACGCCGTAACCGGTGATCACTTTGGCCTTTTCCAGCCGAGCCAGGCGCGAGGTGACCGTGGTGCGAGCGATGCCCAGATGCCGGGCAAGCATGGCCACGCTCTCGCGAGCGTTGATCTGCAGGGCGGCAATCAACTGGCGGTCGATTTCATCGAGAACGGGCGGGCGAATGTCAGGCAAAGGGGCTGTCTCCAACGGTACGGATCAATGGCCAAGCATGTTACAGGCACATCCGGCGCAGCGCTCGCGGCGGATATTTGATCTAGCCTCAGTACCGTTCATGCCATTTTTGCCTGCGACAAATTGCCATAAGTAACTGGTTAGTACATTATTCGCGCCTTGTCACAAATGGGGAAAATTTCCGACATGAACAATTCTGGGGCTGCCGCCGGCAGCAAATGGTTGCTGGCGGGGCTGGGTGTGCTGATTGCACTGATCGGGCTCGGCCTGGCCGGTGGCGGTGGCTATCTGATCGCGCTCGGCGGCAGCTGGTATTTCCTGCTGATGGGCCTGGCGATGCTGGTGTCCGGGCTGATGATTGCCCGGCACAAGCCGCTCGGCGCATGGCTGTATGCTTTGGCGCTGATCTTCACGGCGATCTGGGCGGTATGGGATGCCGGTTTCGAATACTGGCCGCTGGTCTCGCGGGTACTGACGTTCGCCGTGATCGGTCTGGTGGTGGCGCTGATCTATCCGACCCTGGTCCGCGCTTCGGGCGCGACCGGCGGACGTGGTGCATACGGTTTGGCCGGCATTCTGGGCGTGGGCGTCGTTGCGACGATGACCTACATGTTCGTCCCGACCCACGTGGTCAAGGCCACCGTTGAGCCTGCGGTAACGCCAGTCGCACCGGGCACCGAGCAGAAAGACTGGGCCCACTGGGGCAACACCACCGCCGGCAATCGCTTTGCCGCGCTGGACCAGATCAACAAAGCCAATATCGACAAGTTGCAGGTCGCCTGGACCTTCCGCACCGGCGACATCCCGCAAAGCACCGGCGCCGGTGCTGAAGACCAGAACACCCCGCTGCAAATCGGCGACACGGTCTACACCTGCACCGCCTACGGCAAAGTCTTCGCCCTGGATGCCGACACCGGCGCCCAGCGCTGGAAGTTCGACCCGCAAGGAACCGCGCCCAACTGGCAGCGTTGCCGTGGCCTGGGCTACGCCGAAACCCCGGCTTCTTCGGACAGTCAGCCAGCTGCCTGTACGAAACGTCTGTTTCTGCCAACCGGCGATGCACGCCTGATCGCCATCAATGCCGAAACCGGCAAGCCCTGCGAAGAGTTCGGCAACCACGGTACTGTCGACCTGACCACCGACATGGGCGAAGTGAAGCCCGGTTACTACCAGCAAACCTCGACCCCGTTGGTCGCAGGGGATGTGGTGATCGTCGGTGGCCGCGTGGCCGACAACTACTCCACTGGCGAGCCGCCGGGTGTGGTTCGTGCCTACGACGTTCGCAGCGGTGAGCTGGTGTGGGCATGGGATCCGGGCAACCCGAACACCACCAAGCGTCCGCCGGCCGGTGAGACCTACACCCGTGGCACACCAAACGTCTGGTCGGCCATGTCCTACGACGCCAAGCTCGGTCTGGTCTACCTGCCGACCGGCAACGCGACCCCAGACTTCTTCGGCGGTCAACGTACCGAGTTCGACGACAAGTGGAGTTCGTCCATCGTCGCCATCGACGTAAAAACCGGCCAGGTGCGCTGGCACTTCCAGACCACCCACCACGACCTGTGGGACTTCGACCTGCCGGCGCAACCGCTGCTGTACGACGTGCCGGACGACAAGGGCGGCACCCAGCCAGCCTTGGCGCAAGTCACCAAGCAGGGCGAGATCTTCCTGCTCAACCGCGAAACCGGCGTGCCTATAGCCCGCGTCGAAGAGCGCGCGGTGCCGCAAGGCAAGGTTCCCGGCGAACGCTACTCGCCAACCCAACCGTTCTCGGTCGACATGCCGTCAATCGGTAACAAGACCCTGACCGAATCCGACATGTGGGGCGCCACACCGTTCGACCAGTTGATGTGCCGTATCCAGTTCAAAGGCATGCGCCACGAAGGCGTCTACACCCCGCCGGGCATGGACCGCGCCCTGCAATTCCCGGGCTCGCTGGGCGGCATGAACTGGGGCAGCGTCTCGGTTGATCCGAACACCCACTACATGTTCGTCAACGACATGCGCCTTGGCCTGGCCAACTACATGATCCCGCGCGACAAGATCGGCGCCGGGGCCAGCGGCATCGAAATGGGTGTAGTGCCGCAGGAAGGCACGCCATTCGGCGCCATGCGCGAGCGTTTCCTCTCGGCGGTCGGCATTCCGTGCCAGAAACCACCGTTCGGCACGATGTCGGCCATCGACCTCAAGACCCACAAACTGATGTGGCAAGTCCCGGTCGGTACCGTGCAGGACACCGGCCCGCTGGGCATCCGCATGCACTTGCCGATCCCGATCGGCATGCCGACCCTCGGCGCGTCACTCGCCACCCAGTCGGGCCTGCTGTTCTTCGCCGGCACCCAGGACTTCTACCTGCGCGCCTTCGACACCAGCAACGGCAACGAAATCTGGAAGTCGCGCTTGCCGGTGGGCAGCCAGTCCGGGCCGATGACCTACGTTTCGCCGAAAACCGGCAAGCAGTACATCCTGCTGACGGTAGGCGGTGCGCGTCAGTCGACCGATCGTGGGGATTATGTGATTGCCTATGCTTTGCCCAAATAAGGTCTGATGTTCAGTTAAGAAAAGCCGCGCCATTGCGCGGCTTTTTCTTGGGCGAAAGAGGGGGTGTGGAAATCGGCTAGGATTGAGGCAGTCGAGGGCGCGAGGTGAAGAGCATGACAACAAGGCTACCTACCGCAGTACGCGACCGTGCATTGCAGATCGCCCATCACGAAATGGGCCACTACGTCGTGGCCCGCGCCTTGGGCTTTGCCACGGGCGGCGTGACCCTGACGGTGACCATGGATCTGCGGCACCAGGGAGGGGCTTGCATTACGTTGGTGCGCCCGATTTCGTCGCTAGAAACCATGAAGGAGCATCTGGAAGCCCGGATGATGGTGCTCCTGGCTGGCGCAATGGCGCAGACACTCCCTTCAAAAACTTCAGCCCCCAAACGCGTCGATAAGCCGAAAGCCACCGCCATCCTCAAAGGCGAGCAGGGGGCGGAGCAGGATTACGCAAAAATCAGGGAGCTTCAGCATCTGCTGCGCAACATCGCCTACCCGGATACGGATCCCGCGTCGGGTGAGCGCATAGCGGCGCAGCTTAAAGCGATGACTGATCGGCTGTGGGCCCGGACTCAAAAAATCATCGAGGATCAGGCCGATACGATTGCCGAATTGGCTGTGGTGCTGGTCAATGGCATGACCATCGTGGAGCAATGGGGGCGGCCGGCGGATACGTATGAGGTCGTGTACACCGGGCCGATGCTGGAACGGTTGCGGGCGGTGCAGAGTATTCCTTCGTTAGGTGTGTGGACTGACAGTTGCGGTGATGTCGTTCAGCACTGGAAATAACGAAGGGACGAAGTGTTATTTGCTCGTGAGCATAGCGTCTTGCACCAGTGGCAACAGTGCATCAGTAGCCGCTAACAGCTCAGCCAGAAGGGTTTCGTCCACATCCATATAACCTTCGTACTCAGCCAGGTTGCGGCGCTCGTGACAAAGCGCGAATAGGCGTACCTGGATTTTGTTCAGACCAAGAGTATGTATGAGGCACTGAAACACCAGATAGCGGCGGTCGGAGCGAAAACCCTGCAAACGCATGGCCGTCAGTGCCAGGGCATGTGCGGCATTGTAGGCGAGGTCGAAACGACTGGCGAAGGACAGGGCCGAACTATGAGCATCCTTCAAACGGTCCGTGGCCGATCTCAGCAGCCCTTCACATTCCTTGCGATCTGGCGGTTCGGCTTTGAGGCCGCCGCTACGCACCAGGTTTTCCAGATTTTCGTTACTGCCCATCGGCTACCTCTGCTGGATTGCGGCCAATCAAATCAATTTTGTCCTGTTGCTCCACCCGCACTACAAAGCTGTTGCCGGCCGCCTTCTTGGTTTGCCAGTCGGCCAAGGTATAGAGCGTTGGGTTAATGGTGCGGCCAAGCTGTTCCTCTACGGGCAGTACCCGTTCCATCAAATCGCTGTAACTGAGATTTTCGCCAATCAGCATCAGGTCAATGTCACTGCCTGCATGCTCGTTACCCTTGGCAATGGAGCCATAGATGAACGCCCATACCAACTGATCATTCAGCGGAGTCAAGGCCGCACGCAGCTGCTCTGCAATACCAAAAGTCTTACGCACAATCCCCAGCAGTTCTGCATAGATGGGGCACTCGGCGTTAGCCTGGTAGTGCGTCTGATTACCCCGTCGGCTCATGGTGAGTATCCCTGCACTATGCAGACGCTCCAGTTCACGCATCAGGCTGCCCTTACCGACCTGCGCCCATCGGGATATTTCATTGGCATAGAAGCTCTGATCCGGTTTGCCATATAGCATCCCCAGCACTTTTTGCTGAGTGGCGGTAAACAGAGCATCGCTGAGCGGGATGACAGGCATGGTTGATTCTATAAGTCCCAAAAAGGGAACGATAGGTCCCTTTTTGGGAATTTTCAACTCTGCCGTGATTATGTGTTTTTCGATGGGGCTGCTTCCTTTCTCGTTTGAACAGGCCGACGCGTCAGCACTTTCACCACATCATCAATCACTGCTTTGCTCATCGTCGTCAGGTAGTGCGCGGCCCAGGCGTGGCGGTCGGAGTCTTGGGCGTAGGCGGCGTCCACGGTCAGGGACTTGGCGAGGAATAGCAGGTCGGAGGCTTGGGTCAAGGCGTCGGCGATGGGGACGTCGCGGCAGACGTGGAACAGGGGTTGATTCGAGAGATACAGGAAGGGTGTGAAGCCGACGGTTTTTAGTTCTGAAGTTGTGGAGGTGCTCATGTTCAAACTCCTAATTTTTTAAGGAGCTGTCACATTCGTTTCCAAGCGAATGGGTGGCAGCTGCGCGCAGGTTGGAAAACCGGGAAACTAGGAAACCGGCACGCCCGAGGGCGTCCCACGCACAGCCGCCATATCTCGAGATTGAGGTGGGCAAACTGCTGCGTCTAATTTCGTCGGGTTTCCAAGCCCGATCGCTGAATGGTCAGCGACGTCCGGAGACTATCCCGTCAAAGAAAAGCGCAACAAGGCGGCAAAGTGCCCAAACAGAAGATTCGGAGTTTGCCTACAAGGTCCTTAGGCGTCATCCGATAAAGCGAAACCTTAAGTAAACAAAACTAAACGTCAGACACGAAAAAGCCGCGTAAAAACGCGGCTTTCTTGTTTGGTGGGCCCACACGGACTTGAACCGTGGACCAAAGGATTATGAGTCCTCTGCTCTAACCAACTGAGCTATAGGCCCTCAGTAGGCCGCGGATTATAACGACGGTTTCGCGACTGTGCCATCCGAAAAAGCCATTACGGTTGTACGAAGAAACGTCGCGGCATATTCGTCCGGGGGTAGGGGCGGGCTGACGATGTAGCCTTGGATTTGCTCGCAACCCTCGGCGGCGAGGAATTGCTGTTGCGCCTGGGTCTCGACGCCTTCGGCAATCACGGTGAATTGCATGCTGCGTCCGAGCGCGATGATGGCGCTTACGATCGCCGCATCGTGGGGATCGTCCGGCAGGCCGCGGACGAAGGATTGGTCGATCTTGAGGATGTCCAGCGGCAGTCGCTTGAGGTAACTCAGGGACGAGTAACCGGTGCCGAAGTCATCGATGGCCAGTTGCACGCCCAGTTGTTTGAGTTGATGCAGCACCGCCAGCGCTTCTTCGGCCTGGCTCATGATGAAGTTTTCGGTGATTTCCAGTTGCAGGAAACCCGGGTTGAGGCGGTTGTCCTTGAGCAACTGTTCGATACGGCCCAGCAGGTTGGGTTGGCGCAATTGGGCGCCGGCAAGGTTGACCGAGAGCGGGCCGGGACTTTCGTACAACCGGTGCCATTCGGCCATCTGCCGGCAGGCGGTTTCCAGGACCCAGTCGCCGATTTGCAGGATCATGCCGTTCTCTTCAGCCAGCGGGATGAAGTGTTCCGGCGGCACGTCGCCAAAGGTCGGATGGCGCCAGCGGATCAGGGCTTCGGCGCCGACCAGGCTGTAGTCTTCGAGGCTGATTTTCGGTTGGTAGCACAGGTGCAACTCGTTGCGTTCGATGGCGCGACGCAGTTCGTGTTCCAGTGCCACGCGTTCGCTGGCCTGGGCGGTGAGGTCGCGGGTGTAGCTTTCGACACGGTTGCGGCCCTTGGCCTTGGAACTGTACATCGCGGCGTCGGCGTTCTTGATCAGTGTGGCAACGTCGCAGCCATCCTTTGGATAGAGGCTGGTGCCGATGCTGGCGCTGATGAAAAACTCGTGTTCACCGGCCTGGAACGGCGCGGCGAAACAATTGAGCAACTTGGTGGCGATGTGGTCGGCATCACTGGGTTGTTGCAGGCCCGGCAGCAGGATAATGAACTCGTCACCGCCCAGGCGCGCGACGGTGTCTATATCACGCAACTGCTCCTTGAGACGCACGGCAATGCCCTTGAGCAACAGGTCGCCGACCGGGTGGCCCAGGCTGTCATTGATGTGCTTGAAGCGGTCGAGGTCAAGGAACAACACGGCACCCTGGCCACCATTTTCCTTTTGGCTATTGAGCGCGGTGAGCAAGCGGCTTTCAAACAAAGTGCGGTTGGGCAGGCCAGTCAGCGGATCGTGATGGGCTTGATAGTCGAGTTTGGCCTGGGCGTGTTTGAGGCTGGAAATATCGGCGAACACCGCAACAAAGTGGGTGATGAATTTTTCGCGGTTGCGTACGGCGCTGATGGTCAGCCAACTCGGGTAGAGCTCGCCGTTCTTGCGTCGGTTGGAAATCTCGCCTTGCCAGTGCCCCTCGGCAGTCAATTGATGCCACATGGCCGCGTAAAACGCGCTGTCGTGCAGGCCCGAGGCGAGCAGGCGTGGCGTATGGCCCAGGGCTTCGCTCTCGCTGTAGCCGGTGATTTCAGTGAACGCACGATTGACCGCGCTGATGTGTTGCTGGGTATCGGTGATCAATACGCCTTCGGCGGTGCTCTCGAACACGGTGGCAGCCTGTTGCAGTTTTTCCTGCATCAGGTGTCGCTCGGTGATGTCCCGAGCGATGGTCAGCATGCAGTCGTCATCGCCAATCGGCAGTGGGCGACTGGACACTTCGCAGAGTCGGATCTGTCCGTCACTGCGGCGGATATGGCAGCTGAAGTCGCGGACGAAACCGTCCCGGTGCAACAGATCAAGCATCTGTTTGCGTTCGTTAAGGTTGACCCATATGCCGAGCTCCAGCGCTGAACGATCCACCGACATCGCGCTGTTGAACCCGGTAATGCGGCTGAAGCCGTCGTTAACCTCCAGCAGCAAGCCATCGCTTTGCCGCGACAGCAGCAAGCCATCGGGGGAGGCGTGGAAGGCTTTGGCGAATTTTTCTTCGGAGGTTTGCAGTTGTTGCTGGGTTTCCTTGAGCTGGGTGATGTCCCGCACCACGACCACTAGCGCCGATGTCATGTCGAGGTTAAACGGTTCGGCTGAGATCAGGCCGGTAAACACGTGGCCATTGCTGCGACGAAAGGGCATTTCCAGGTTGCGGATGCTGCCGGCCTGCAAGCGTTGCAACAGGCCCGGCCCAACGCCGGGTATTCCCCAGATGTTCAGGTCTGTGGCGGTGCGGCCGATGACGTCCTCGGCCTTGAGGCCGATCTGTTCTTCGAACGCTTCGTTGACTTCCAGCAGGCAACCGTCGCTCAGGCGTGCGATCACCAGAATGTCCGGGCATTGCTGGAACACCGAAGCGAATTTCTGTTCTGACAGGCGCAGCGCTTCTTCGGTGCGCTTGGCGTCGGTGATGTCGATCATCAACCCGCGCAACACCGGCTCGTGTCCGTGTTCGATCAGGCTGACGATATCGCGCACCCAAAGACAGCGGCCGTCGGCGGTGATCACCCGGTAATCGAGGCGGTGATCGCGCCCGGCCAGTATTTCGTGATCGCAGAAGTTCTGGGCGCGGGTCAGGTCGGCGGGGTGAATGATGTTGCGCCAGAAGCCCGGAATCAGCCAATGGGACAGGGGATAGCCGAGAAGGTCTTCGGCGTGGGGCGATACATAGCTGTAGGTGTAGTCGGTGACCTTTGCTTCCCAGGCGATGGCCGACAGGCTCTCCACCAGGCCTCTGTAGTGGTACTCGCTGCTGCGCAGTTCCTGTTCAAGATCGACCCGGCGGGCGATTTCCGAACTCAGGCGGCGGTTGATGCGGATAACCGCCGCCAGCACGGTGGTCAGCAGCAGCAATCCGGGCAGGCCATAGATCAACAGGTCATTCCAGAACGTTCGATGATCGAGGACGTTGCCGACCCAATGCTCCTGAATGGCACTGATTTCGGCGGGGCTCATGTCCGCCAGGACTTTGTCGAGAATACCTACAAGCATTGTGTTGTTGCGAGGTACCGCCATGGCCAGTTGATAGCGATAGGGGGTTTCCCCGCTGACATACAACCCATCGAGCCTGAGTTGGCGCAGGCTCCAGACACTGGACGCCAGATCGCCCACCACGGCGTCTACTGCGTCGGTGGCCAGTGCCTGCAACGCCGAGCTGACGTTGGGCATCGCCACCAGGTTCAGGTCGGGGTGGTGGGTGCGCAGCAGCTCGTGGGGGGCGTAGTTTTCCACCACGGCGATTTTCAAGCCGTACAGTTCTTGCAGGTTGTGTGGCTGGGGCCCCCCGACATGGGCCAGGATAACAATCGGAAAGTCCAGATAGGGACGGGTGAACGACAGGTATTTCTGGCGTTCCGGGGTCGACATGATGCCCGGCAGCAGGTCCAGTTTGCCCTTTTTGGCTTGTTCCAGGACGGCGGTCCAGCTCACCGGCTCGATGGGCGTGAGTCGGGTTGCCAGCCTTTTGCGGATGACCTCGATGTAATCCGCGGCAAGGCCCTGGTAGCGGCCCTCATCGTCGCGAAACTCGAAGGGTGGCCACGACGCATCGACACCCAGACGCAAGTCCGGGTGAGCCGCCAGCCAGCTACGTTCATCGTCGGTTAGAGTCAGCGCGCCAGCCGTTGCGGTCCAGGTCATCAGCGACAGCAAAAAAAGCACGGTCGGCAGTCTGGGCATAACGGTCTCGTTATGGCTCTGGGGAATGTTTCGAGTGTAGACGGGCTACGGGGTGGAGGGGGAGGAGCTGAGATATTAATCTGCCATAAAGCAAAACCCCCGGCCTGGGCCGGGGGTTCTGGTATCACTCGTCGAGGAAGGAGCGCAGATGCTCGCTTCTCGTCGGGTGGCGCAGCTTGCGCAGCGCCTTGGCTTCAATCTGACGAATCCGCTCACGGGTCACGTCGAACTGCTTGCCAACCTCTTCGAGAGTGTGATCGGTATTCATGTCGATACCGAAACGCATGCGCAGTACCTTGGCTTCACGGGCAGTGAGGCCGGACAGCACTTCGCGAGTCGCTTCCTTGAGGCTCTCAACGGTTGCAACATCGATTGGCGACTGCATGGTCGAGTCTTCGATGAAGTCACCCAGATGGGAGTCTTCGTCATCACCGATCGGGGTTTCCATGGAGATCGGCTCTTTAGCGATCTTCAATACCTTGCGGATCTTGTCCTCAGGCATTTCCATGCGTTCGCCCAGCTCTTCCGGGGTCGGTTCGCGACCCATTTCCTGCAGCATCTGGCGGGAAATGCGGTTGAGCTTGTTGATCGTCTCGATCATGTGCACCGGAATACGGATGGTGCGGGCCTGGTCGGCGATCGAGCGAGTGATCGCCTGACGGATCCACCAGGTGGCATAAGTCGAGAATTTGTAGCCGCGACGGTATTCGAACTTGTCTACCGCTTTCATCAAGCCAATGTTGCCTTCCTGGATCAGATCGAGGAATTGCAGGCCACGGTTGGTGTACTTCTTGGCGATCGAGATCACCAGACGCAAGTTGGCTTCAACCATCTCTTTCTTCGCGCGGCGGGCCTTGGCCTCACCGATCGACATGCGACGGTTGATGTCCTTGATTTCAGCAATGGTCAAACCGGTTTCGGTTTCCAGCGCGGTCAGCTTCTGCTGGCAACGGATGATGTCCGGCTGCAGGCGGCCAATGGCATCGGCGTATTTGCCTTTGCCTTTGGCCAGGGCATCACTCCAGCTTTCGTCGACTTCGTTGCCCGGGAACTGGCGCAGGAAGTCTGCACGCGGCATGCGCGCATCACGAACGCAGAGCTGCATGATTGCACGCTCTTGCTGACGCAGGCGATCCAGGGCGCTGCGAACACGCTCGACCAGGGCTTCGAATTGCTTCGGCACCAGTTTGATCGGCATGAACAGATCGGCCAGGGCCAGCAACTCGGCAACCGCTGCCTTGTTGTGACGACCGTGCTTTTTCAGCGCCTTGCGGGTGATTTCCATCTGATCGGCCACGGCGCCAAAACGCTGGGCGGCGATGATCGGATCCGGACCGCTTTCGGCTTCTTCCTCGTCATCCGAGGCTTCACCGTCTTCGTCGTCGGAATCGTCATCCGCCTTGACGGTTTTCGCGTCAATCGGCGGCGGCACTTCTGCCGCAGGCGGCGCAATGCCGTCGTCCGGGTCGATATAACCGCTCAGGACGTCAGACAGGCGACCACCTTCGGTGGTGACGCGGGTGTACTCGGAGAGAATATGATCAACCGTGCCAGGGAAGTGCGCGATTGCGCTCATCACTTCACGGATGCCCTCTTCAATACGCTTGGCGATTTCGATTTCGCCTTCACGCGTGAGGAGCTCCACCGTACCCATTTCGCGCATGTACATGCGCACCGGGTCGGTAGTGCGACCAATGTCGGTCTCGACCGCAGCCAACGCTGCAGCGGCCTCTTCGGCTGCGGCTTCGTCGGTATCGGCGTCGGCCAGCATAAGGGAATCCTTATCTGGCGCAACCTCGAATACGTTGATCCCCATGTCATTGATCATGCGGATGATGTCTTCCACCTGTTCCGGATCTGAAATATCCTCCGGCAGGTGGTCGTTGACCTCCGCGTAAGTCAGGTAGCCCTGCTCACGACCAAGTGTGATCAACTCTTTGATACGAGACTGCTGTTGCGCTTTTCCGGACATAACACCCTATCCACTGAAGGTCTTGGCGGGCAAAAAACAAGCCGAGGATTATACCTGAGCTATGACCTCACGCGCCAGTTGAGGTCGGGTTTGATGCGGAAACATTGCGACTCAATAGGTCGCGCAGTTGATTTTTCTCTTCGCTGGTCAATTCGCTTTGACGCGCTTTTCTAAGAAGTTGTTCCAGGTTTCGCTCACGTTGGCGGGCTGACAAGCTAGTAATGGTGTCGAAAAACTGTTGTTCAAGGTTGTCTCCATCAATCAGCCATTCCTTTTCCGCCAGGGCTTTGAGCAGGCGGCCTTGTTCTGTGCCGTGCCAGCGCGCAATCAGCTGAATTGAGTTTAGCTTGGGATTCTTCTGCACGGCTTCGAGTAGCGCCACCAGCAATTGTGTGTTGGTGTGATCCTCGGCGGCGAAGTGCCCGGCATCCTCGACTTTTTCGGCCAGTTGCGGGTGATGCAACAGCGTGCGCAAGGCGGCGAGGGTCGGCGGTTCTACGGCGGCGGGCACCCGTGGCGCGCGGGGTTGATCGCGATCACCGCCCCGTTTGCCATTTTTGTCCCACGGTTTCTTGTCCCATTTCTTGCCTCCTGCACCGGGTTTCTTCGGCGTCCATTCCTGCTGCGGCACATACATTTCCTGTGCCTGCGGCTGATGATAGTCGCTGTAATCGGGCATTGCGTCGTAATCGATGCCCGGGTCGTAGGCCGGCGGTGCTTCTTGCGGGGCGCTTTGTGCCAGTTGGCTCACTGCTTCGCCGCTCAGGCCGGTGATTTCACTCAGGCGCTGACGCATCAAGGTACGCAGGTTGGCGCCCGGGACTTTGTCGATCAACGGCGCGGCGAGGGTAGCCATGTGGGCCTTGCCCTCAAGCGAGCGCGGGTCGGCTTCTTCTGTCAGTTGCTGGAAGAAGTAATCGGCCAAAGGCTGTGCGTGCTGGTTGATGCGTGCGCGGAAGGCATCGGTGCCTTCGGAGCGGACCAGGGTGTCCGGGTCTTCGCCCTCGGGCAGGAACAGAAAGCGTGCACGACGACCGTCCTGCAAGCTCGAAAGTGTCGCCTCCAGTGCCCGCCATGCAGCATTGCGACCGGCCTGATCGCCGTCGAAGCAGAACAGCACGCTGGGTACAACGCGAAACAGTCGCTTGAGGTGTTCCTCGCTGGTGGCGGTGCCCAGGGTCGCGACGGCGTTGCGCAGGCCTTGCTGGGCCAGGGCAATGACGTCCATGTAGCCCTCGACGACGATGATTTCGTCGAGATTGCGGTTGGTCTTGCGCGCTTCGTACAGGCCGTAGAGTTCCTGGCCTTTATGGAAGACCGGGGTTTCCGGGGAGTTCAGGTACTTCGGCTTGTCGTCGCCCAATACCCGGCCGCCAAAGGCGATGACGCGCCCGCGACTGTCGCGGATCGGGAACATTACGCGGTCACGGAAGCGGTCGTAACGTTTACCGCTTTCGGCGTTTTCGATCAGCAGGCCGGCATCGATCATGGCTTTTTGTTGCAGGGTATCGCTGCTCAAGTGCTTGAACAGGTTGTCCCAGCCAGGCGGAGCAAAGCCGAGGCCGAAGTCCCGGGCGATTTCGCCGGTCAGCCCGCGACCTTTCAGGTAATCCACGGCGGCCTTGCGCGATGGGTGGCTTTTCAGAGCCTGGCGATAAAAGTCGGCAGCGGCACTGAGTAGCGGATACAGCGGCGAATCGGTCGGCTGTCGCGGTTTGTGCGGCCGGCCGCTTTCTTCGCGGGGGATTTCCATGCCGGCGGCTTTGGCCAGTTCTTCGACGGCCTGGACGAAATCCAGGTTGTCGTGGTCCATGATGAAGCCGAGGGCGTTGCCGCCAGCGCCGCAGCCGAAGCAGTAATAGAACTGCTTGTCGGGGCTGACGCTGAACGACGGAGTCTTTTCTTTGTGGAACGGGCAGCAGGCGGTGTGATTCTTGCCAGCTTTTTTCAGTTGCAGGCGCGAGCTGACCACATCGACGATGTCGGTGCGGTTCAGAAGGTCGTCAATGAAGCTCTGGGGAATTAGCCCGGCCATGGCGTTCTCGTCATCTGCGCTGAGTGGAGCCCGAAACGAAGGGCAATCGAACGCGGGTCGTTGTGTGAGGCGCGCAAAATGTGCGGCTCGACCAGTGTTGTCTGCTTAATCATTGTCGGGAAGTGTATCTGCCGAAAATCCACTGACGTTAATCTTGTCAGAATCCGACCGTTTGAAAGTGTTGCGCTGAATCCGGCTGCGGCCTGTCAGGGGCCTCGGATAGCTCATCATTTGGCACGCATGCAGGTGCCTTGGGCTGATCGTCGTGAGAGGAATCAGTGGGTGTGCTCGTCAGTAGCCTTGAAAGGCTCGTCAGAAAAGACGTGCACCGCTGGCAAAAGAGCCAGGTCTGACGCGGTGAAGCAGATTTGTCTCGGTCGCGTCTGCGGCTTTGACAGTGAAGCATCAAGCGTTTTCCGCAAATGCCATAAGCCCGGCTGAGGGCCGGGCTTGGCAGAAGCTTGCTACGATCGTCTGTGTATTAGTACAGACGAACGGCGCGGCGCTGCTCGCGCTGAACTTTCTTGGCGTGACGCTTAACAGCGGCTGCTGCTTTGCGCTTACGCTCAGAAGTTGGCTTCTCGTAAAATTCGCGGCTACGAACTTCAGCCAGTACACCGGCTTTTTCGCAGGAGCGCTTGAAACGACGCAGAGCTACGTCGAAGGGTTCGTTCTCTTTTACTTTGACGGCTGGCATCCAGAGCTACCTTCATTCATTACCGGGGTCAACATCCTCGCGGCAAAAGAGCACTTGAAGACGTCGGTTTTTAAGGGTTGCGGATGTTAACCCCTCAACGCTCGGAATGCAAAGCCTCTGATCGAAAACCGCTGGTCGGGGCATCACGCGACGACTATTATGCGCGCCTTCGAATTCAGCCTAAACAAGGCGCAAACCCATGCTAGTACTGGGATTAGAAACCTCTTGCGACGAAACCGGTGTCGCACTTTACGACAGTGAGCGCGGCCTGCTGGCCGATGCGCTGTTCAGTCAGATCGACCTGCACCGCGCTTATGGCGGTGTGGTGCCGGAGCTGGCTTCGCGCGATCACGTCAAACGCATGCTGCCCTTGATTCGTCAGGTGTTGGCCGAGGCCGACTGCGTGCCGACCGAGATTGATGCGATCGCCTACACCGCGGGTCCCGGCCTGGTGGGCGCGTTGCTGGTAGGGGCTTCCTGTGCCCAGGCGCTGGCCTTTGCCTGGGGCATTCCGGCTCTCGGCGTGCATCACATGGAAGGCCACTTGCTGGCGCCGATGCTGGAGTCGCAACCGCCGGAATTTCCGTTCGTCGCTTTGTTGGTGTCGGGTGGCCATACGCAACTGGTTCAGGTCGACGGAATCGGTCAGTACACACTCCTGGGCGAGACCCTGGATGACGCTGCCGGCGAAGCCTTCGACAAGACGGCCAAGATGATGGGTCTCAATTATCCGGGTGGGCCGGAGATCGCTCGCCTTGCGGAGCAGGGTGTTGCAGGACGTTTCGTTTTCCCGCGTCCGATGTGCGACCGCCCGGGCGTTGATTTCAGCTTCAGTGGCCTGAAAACCTTTGCGTTGAATACCTGGCAGCAGTGCGTCAGCGCCGGGGACGACGGCGAACAAGCCCGTTGCGACATCGCGCTGGCGTTCCAGCAGGCCGTGGTGGAGACTTTGACCATCAAGTGCAAGCGTGCCCTGAAAGCCGCCGGCATGAAGCGCCTGGTGATCGCAGGGGGCGTCAGTGCCAATAAGGCGTTGCGCACTTCCCTGGAAAAAATGCTCGGCGACATGAAGGGCGATGTGTTCTATGCCCGTCCGCAATTCTGCACCGACAACGGCGCGATGATCGCCTTTGCCGGCTGTCAGCGCTTGCAGGCCGGTCAGCAGGAAAGTCTGGCGATCAGCGTGCAGGCGCGTTGGCCGATGGAGCAATTGTCGGCGTTGTGATGAGCGGCGCTCATGTCCGGCAACTAGAAATGCCGTTCGCGCCCGGCAAACAGGTCGCGTAGATTGCCGCGATGACGCCAGACGATCAGCCCGGTGAGCGTGCTCATCGGCAGCAGGGCCGCCGGTTCTTGCCAGGCCAGCAAAGGCAGGGTCAGCGGCGTGGCGATCAGGGCGGCCAGGGAGCTGGTGCGGGTCAGGTAGAACGTCAAGAGCCAGGCGCAGACCGCCAGAAGGGCTGCGGGCGGGTACAGCCCCAGCAACATGCCGGCAGCGGTGGCGACACCCTTGCCGCCGCGAAAGCGGAAGTACAACGGAAACAGGTGGCCGATGACGGCATAGACGCCGATCCAGGCCTGCTCCTGCTGCGAAAGGCCTGCAAGGCGCGCAATCAGTACCGGCAGCAGGCCTTTGCAAAGGTCGCCGAGCAGGGTCAGGATGGCGAGTTTCTTGCCGGCCAGGCGCAACATGTTGGTGGCACCGGCATTGCCCGAGCCACTCATTCGCGGATCGGGGTTACCGGTCAGGCGGCTGAGCAAAATGGCGAAGGACAGAGAGCCGAGCAGGTAGGCGAGGATCGCCAATAACCAAAACATGCTAACTATTCCGGGCGAGGAAGCCCTGATTCTAACGGCGCATTGCGCCCTTGTCGTGTAGCGGAGAGAAGTGCTTGGACAGAGTGTTTATCGAGGGCCTGGAAGTCGACACGGTGATTGGTGCCTACGACTGGGAGCGAGGCATCCGACAGTGCTTGCGTCTTGATCTGAGTTTCGCTTGGGATAATCGCCCGGCCGCGGCCGGTGATGACCTGACCCTGGCGCTCGACTACGCCAGTGTTTCCTCGCGCATCCAGGCATTTGCCGAGCAAGCGCAATTCCAACTGGTCGAGACCTTTGCCGAGCGTCTGGTTGAAGTGTTGATGAGCGAATTCAAGATCACCTGGATGCGCCTGAAACTGACCAAACCCGGCGCCATCCCGGCTGCCACTGGCGGTGTGGGCGTGGAGATCGAGCGCGGATGTCGCTGACTCAGGTATACCTCGGGCTCGGTAGCAATATCGAGCGTGAAACCCATTTGCGGGCGGGGCTCGATGCGTTAGCGGCGTTCCTTGTCGATATCCGTTGTTCGGCGGTGTTCGAAAGCCAGCCGGTGGGTATCAAGAGCGGGCCGTTCTTCAATTTCGTGGTGTCGGCGTATACCGATCTGCCTCTCATGGAGCTGGATCGCCGGTTGAAATTCATTGAGGCCGATAACGGCCGATATGCACCGGATCGCCGAGGTTTGCCGCTGGATATCGACGTATTGTTGTTCGGTGATCTGACGGGCAACTTCGATGGCTTGATCTTGCCGCGGGCAGAAATCCTGAAAAATGCTTTTGTTCTGTGGCCGTTGTCGTTGATAGCGCCGGATCGCGTGCACCCGGGCGTAGGCAAAAGTTTCGCCACGTTGTGGGCCGAATCGCAGATCGATCAGGTGCTGGCGCCGGTGGCTTTCGAATGGCGCGGTGAGCAACTGACGCCTACTAATTTGTTGTGACAGTGATGACGCCTTCGCGGGCAAGCCGGCTCCTACAGGGATTGCATCGCACCTGTAGGAGCGGGCTTGCCCGCGAAGCTTTTCAGGACAACGCCGCTTTGTAAGCCTTCAGCGCCTTTAGCCGCTCGCGCTTGATCGCCTCCCCCAGCTCCGGTCCCTTGAAGCCTTTCTCCAGCAGCGGCTGAACTGCCACGCTGCGAGCAGCGGTTGCCGCGCCGCGCAAATAATCCGCTTGTGGATAACTTTTTTCTTCCAGCCCTTTGCGCCCACGCGCATCCATCTCGCATGCCGCGATGAACTCCTCGAACCGCTGTGGCCGGCGGTAAACGTCGAAGCTTTGCAGCAATTCCAGCAATGTCGATGGCTTCAGCTCAAGGGCGCGATGCCCGTGGGTGTGATACTCGCCCACCAGCAGGGCCAGTTCCTGGCAGTCTCTGGGCACCTTGAAGCGTTCATTGACCGCCTTGATCAACTTCAGCCCCTTGAACTCGTGGGCAATGTGTTGCGGCCATTGCTCCTCTGGCGTCAGGCCCTTGCCCAAGTCGTGCAGCAGACAGGCCCAGCGCACGGTCAGTGGCTGTTTGTGTATGGCGGCTTGCTGCAAAACGCTCAGGGTATGTGCGCCTGTATCGATTTCCGGGTGGTGGGTTGCTGGTTGCGGGACGCCAAACAGCGCGTCGACCTCTGGCATCAGTACCTTGAGGGCGTCGCATGCGCGCAAAACTTCAACAAACACCTGTGGCTGATCTTCCATCAGGGCGCGGGATATTTCCTTCCAGCTGCGCTCCGGGGTCAGCGCCTCAAGCTCGCCTGACACGCTGAGTTGGCGCATCAGTTCCAGGGTTTCCGGGGCGACGGTAAAGCCCAGCGCTGCATAACGCGCCGCAAAGCGGGCAACACGCAGGACCCGGAGCGGGTCTTCGGCAAATGCCGGGGAAACATGGCGAAGCAGGCGCGCGTCGAGATCGCGCTGGCCGTGGTAGGGGTCGGTCAGGTTCTGCTGATCGTCTTCGGCCATGGCGTTAATGGTCAGGTCGCGACGGATCAAGTCTTCTTCGAGGGTGACTTCAGGGCTGGCGTGAAAAGTGAACCCGCCGTAGCCGCGTCCGCTTTTGCGCTCGGTGCGGGCGAGGGCGTATTCCTCGCCGCTTTTGGGATGAAGAAACACCGGGAAATCCGCACCTACCGGACGGAAACCCTTGGCGAGCATTTCTTCGGTAGTGGCGCCGACCACGACCCAGTCGATATCGGTGACGGGTTTGCCCAGCAAGCGATCGCGTACCGCGCCACCGACTTTATAGATCCGCATAAAAAACCTCCGTTAGCTCGACAGGATAACCGTTACGTCGGGCTTTCGGAGGCCGAAACAGTATCAAAGATGAATGACAGCCAGGTCCAGGCGGCCGTAATCGCCTTCGCTGTGCTCGCCTCTGGGTGGAACATGATGGGTTTTCATCACCTGGTCTCCTTGCAGGGTCTCCAGGTGAATGTCGAAGCCCCACAGGCGGTGCAGATGCTTGAGCACTTCCTCGGTGGACTCTCCCAGCGGTTTGCGGTCGTGTTGCTGGTGACGCAGGGTCAGGGAGCGATCACCGCGCCGGTCGATGCTGTAGATCTGCACGTTGGGTTCGCGATTGCCCAGGTTGTACTGTGCCGCGAGGGTTTCACGGATGATGCGGTAGCCGCCTTCGTCGTGAATGGCGGGCACCAGCAGGTCGTCCTTCTGGTCGTCATCGAGAATGCTGAACAGCTTCAGATCGCGGATCACCTTGGGTGACAGGTACTGCAGGATGAAGCTCTCATCCTTGAAGCTGCTCATGGCGAACTTGATGGTCGACAGCCAGTCGGAGCCGGCTATTTCCGGGAACCAGCGGCGATCCTCTTCCGTAGGGTGTTCGCACATGCGACGGATGTCGCGGTACATGGCAAAGCCCAGGGCGTAGGGATTGATACCGCTGTAGTAGGGGCTATCGAAGCCTGGCTGGAACACCACGCTGGTGTGGGACGTCAGGAACTCCATCATGAAGCCGTCGGTGACCAGGCCCTCGTCGTACAGGTCGTTCATCAGGGTGTAGTGCCAGAACGTGGCCCAACCTTCGTTCATCACCTGGGTTTGACGCTGTGGATAAAAATACTGGGCGATCTTGCGCACGATGCGCACGATTTCCCGCTGCCATGGCTCCAGCAGCGGCGCATGTTTTTCGATGAAGTACAGGATGTTTTCCTGAGGTTCGGCGGGGAAGCGTGCGTTGTCCTTTTCGCTGAACTTGTCCGCGCCCTTGGGAATGGTTCGCCACAGATCGTTGATCTGTTTCTGTAAATGCTCTTCCCGGTCCTTTTGCCGGCGACGCTCTTCTTCCGCGGAGATCGGATACGGGCGTTTGTAGCGGTCGACACCATAGTTCATCAGCGCATGGCAGGAGTCGAGCAAGTCCTCGACCGCGTCGATACCGTGGCGCTCTTCGCATTGCATGATGTACTGCTTGGCAAACACCAGGTAATCGATGATCGAACTGGCGTCGGTCCAGGTGCGGAACAAGTAATTGCCTTTGAAAAAGCTGTTGTGCCCGTAGCAGGCATGGGCCACCACCAGCGCCTGCATGCAGATGGTGTTTTCTTCCATCAGGTAGGCGATGCATGGGTCGGAGTTGATCACGATCTCGTACGCCAGCCCCATCTGGCCGCGAGTGTAGGACTTTTCAGTGCTGAGGAAATGTTTGCCGTAGGACCAGTGGTGATAACCCAGCGGCATACCGACGGAGGCATAGGCGTCCATCATCTGCTCGGCGGTGATTACTTCGATCTGGTTAGGGTACGTATCGAGGGCGTAGCCGGCCGCAATACGACTGATTTCGCGGTCATACGCCTGGATCAGCTCGAACGTCCATTCGGAGCCGGTGGAAATGGGTTGGCGCTTCTGCTCTTTGGCGGTCATGTCACTAACCTGCGCTGGAAGAGTTCACGGAAGACCGGATAGATATCACCGGCCGAGACCAGTTGTTGCTGGGCAAACGTGTCGGAAAAGGCTTCGGCGATGCGCTCGTATTCGAACCACAGGGCCTGGTGTTCGCGAGGGGTGATCTCAACGTAAGTGTAGTACTGCACGAATGGCATGATCTGGTTGATCAGGATGTCACGGCAGATCGGAGAGTCGTCGTTCCAGTTGTCGCCGTCGGAGGCCTGGGCGGCGTAGATGTTCCACTCGTTGCTCGGATAACGCTCGGCCATGATCTCCTGCATCAGTTTCAAGGCGCTGGAGACGATGGTGCCGCCGGTTTCCCGGGAGTAGAAAAACTCCTCTTCATCCACTTCACGGGCACTGGTGTGATGGCGGATGAACACGACGTCGATCTTTTCATAGTTACGCTTGAGGAACAGGTACAGCAGGATAAAGAAGCGCTTGGCGATGTCCTTGGTCGCCTGGGTCATCGAGCCGGACACGTCCATCAGGCAGAACATCACGGCCTTGGAACTGGGGTTCGGTTGCTTGATGAGCAGGTTGTACTTGAGGTCGAATGTGTCGAGAAACGGTATGCGGTGAATACGTGCGCTGAGTTTTTCGATTTCAGCTTCTATTTCCTGAATATCGCCGAAGTTGTCCGGTTCTTCCTGCTTGAGTCGCAGAAGTTCTTCCTTGGCTTCGCGCAGTTTTGCCCGGCTGCTGCCGGACAGGGCGATTCGCCGGGCATGGGCTGAGCGCAGGGTGCGGATGATGTTGATCCGCGACGGGTTGCCCTCGTTGCTGATCCCGGCACGTACGGTCTTGAAGGTATCGGTGCCGGTCAGGTTGCGCTTGACCAGGTTTGGCAGTTCGAGATCCTCGAACATGAACTCGAGGAACTCTTCCTGGGTGATCTGGAAGACGAATTCGTCCATCCCTTCACCGGAATTGCCCGCCTTGCCAGGGCCTCGACCACCACCGCCTCCCGGTGGGCGGGCGATATGTTCGCCGCTGGTGAACTCTTTGTTGCCCGGGTGCACGATCGTCTGCTTGCCACCGCGACCGTGGTGAAGTACCGGTTCGTCGATGTCGCGGCCGGGAATGCTGATTTGTTCGCCGTGTTCCATATCGGTAATGGAGCGCCGGCTGACCGCCTCTTCGACAGCCTTTTTAATGTGATCACGGTAGCGCCGCAGAAACCGCTGGCGGTTCACCGTGCTCTTGTTCTTGCCATTGAGACGTCGGTCGATCACATAGCTCATGACTGCTCCTTAGAAGCTGTCCTGAAAGGGGCGAGCGGTTATGCAGCATCGGACCGGTGCCAAGGGATGTTCACGCTCCCCCAAGCGCTTTTGGATGCTGCCTGTACCTCGCTACCGACTTTCGAACACCTTCCAGAGGTCTGTGTAACAGAAAACGCGTACACAGGCCTCTGGCTGACGACAACCGGTCTGACCGGCAGCGGGTTACTGTGATTTTCTGACCCGCAGGTACCACTCGGACAGTAGGCGTACCTGTTTGTCGGTGTAGCCGCGCTCGACCATCCGTGTGACGAAGTCGTTGTGCTTCTGCTGGTCTTCTTTGCTGGCCTTGGCATTGAAGCTGATGACCGGCAGCAGGTCCTCGGTGTTGGAGAACATTTTTTTCTCGATGACCACCCGCAGTTTTTCGTAGCTGAGCCAGGTCGGGTTCTTGCCGTTGTTGTTGGCTCGGGCGCGCAGTACGAAGTTGACGATTTCGTTGCGGAAATCCTTCGGATTGCTGATGCCGGCCGGTTTTTCGATTTTCTCCAGTTCTTCGTTCAAGGCTACGCGGTTGAGGATTTCGCCGGTTTCCGGGTCGCGGTATTCCTGGTCCTGGATCCAGAAGTCGGCGTACAGCACATAGCGATCGAAGATGTTCTGGCCGTACTCGCTGTAGGACTCGAGGTAGGCAGTCTGGATCTCCTTGCCGATGAATTCGATATAGCGCGGTGCCAGGTACTCCTTGAGGAAGCGCAGGTAGCGCTCACGGGTTTCCGCCTGGAACTGTTCCTGTTCGATCTGTTGTTCTAGCACGTAGAGCAGATGCACCGGGTTGGCGGCGATTTCGTGCGGATCGAAGTTGAAGACCTTCGACAGGATCTTGAACGCGAACCGGGTCGATAGACCGTTCATGCCTTCGTCGACACCGGCATTGTCGCGGTATTCCTGGATCGACTTGGCTTTCGGATCGGTGTCCTTGAGGTTCTCGCCGTCATACACGCGCATCTTCGAGTAGATGTTGGAGTTTTCCGGCTCCTTGAGGCGCGAGAGCACGGTGAACTGGGCCAGCATCTTCAGGGTGTCCGGCGCGCAATGCGCTTTGGCCAGCGAACTGTTGAACAGCAGCTTGTCGTAGATCTTCACTTCGTCGCTGACCCGCAGGCAGTACGGCACTTTGACGATGTAGATCCGGTCGATGAAGGCTTCGTTGTTCTTGTTGTTGCGGAAGGTGTGCCACTCCGATTCGTTGGAGTGGGCCAGCAGGATCCCGGTGAACGGAATCGCGCCGAGGCCTTCGGTACTGTTGTAGTTGCCTTCCTGGGTGGCGGTCAGCAATGGGTGCAGCACCTTGATCGGCGCCTTGAACATTTCGACGAATTCCATCAGGCCCTGGTTGGACCGGCACAGTGCGCCCGAATAGCTGTAGGCGTCGGCGTCGTTTTGCGGGAATTCTTCCAGTTTGCGGATATCGACCTTGCCCACCAGCGCCGAGATGTCCTGGTTGTTTTCGTCACCAGGTTCGGTCTTGGCCACGGCAATCTGGTTGAGGATCGACGGGTAGAGTTTCACCACGCGGAACTGACTGATGTCGCCACCGAATTCGGCCAGGCGCTTGGTCGCCCATGGCGACATGATGGTGTTGAGGTAGCGCCGTGGAATGCCAAAGTCTTCCTCGAGGATCGCTCCATCTTCAGTGGAGTTGAACAGACCCAGGGGCGACTCGAAAACCGGCGAGCCCTTGATCGCATAGAAGGGGACTTTTTCCATCAGTTGCTTGAGCTTTTCGGCCAGGGACGATTTACCGCCACCGACAGGGCCGAGCAGGTACAGGATCTGCTTCTTCTCTTCCAGGCCCTGAGCGGCGTGGCGGAAATACGACACGATCTGGTCGATGCATTCTTCCATCCCGTGGAAGTCTTCAAAGGCCGGATAGCGGCGGATGACCTTGTTGGAGAAGATGCGTGACAGTCTCGAGTTGGTCGAGGTGTCGAGCAGCTCCGGTTCGCCAATGGCCAGCAATAGACGCTCGGCGGCGGAGGCATAGGCGCTGCGGTCTTGTTTGCACAGCTCAAGATACTCTTGCAGAGAGAGTTCTTCCTGGCGTGTGGACTCGAAGCGTTGTTGGAAGTGGCTAAAGATACTCATGACGTCACCTCGCTCGATACGTGGAGCCGACGCCGGATCACTCAGTCGATGCTGGCAGCAACCGAACAGGCGATTGCTGTTTACCCCCCAGAACTCTCCCGGAGCTGACGACTCCGAAAGCTACTCCCGATGACCCGTGCGCCGGTGTACCGGCTCTCCCCTGTTTTGGATGGCCTGGGCTTAAGGATAGTTGGGAATTCGGGAGGTAAAGGCGAGATACGTAATTAGTTGTGGCAGACCGTTCGTCTGCCACCGCGCTAGCCCGCGGAAGTCGGGGCCTGCAACGTTACAAAAAAATTATTCCGAGGTGCCTTGCGCCGTTTCCGCAGGATAGGTCGTACGCCACAACTCGAATCCGCCATCCATGCTGTAGACGTCGGAGAAGCCTTGGCTGATCAGGTAGGCAGCCGCGCCCTGGCTGGAATTGCCGTGGTAGCAGACCACCACGGTCGGTGCGTCGAGGTCGGCACCCTGGATGAAAGCGTGCAGGGAATGATTGTCCAGGTGCTTCGAGCCTGCGATGTGCAGGGCGGCAAAAGTGGCCGGGTCGCGGACGTCGACCACTACTGCGCCTTGTTCGCGCAGGGCCTGAGCCTGTTCGGGGGGGATACGTTTGAATTCGCTCATGGCGGGCTCCTGTGGCTCGGCAGAATGGGCAGTCTAGCGCGGGGCGCTGGCTGGCGGTGATTGGGGAATGGATGAGGCGACTGGCGGCACGGCATGACCGTGTTCGTCGCATTTGCAGGACAGGCGCTCAAAGCTGTCGACGTTCATCAGGGTCAGGGCGCCGCCCCAGACGCAACCGGTGTCGAGGGCCGAGATGCCCGGCTCGTCGCATTTGCCTTCCAGTGCTGCCCAGTGACCGAAAAGGATTTTCAGATCCTTGGTCTTGCGTTCCTTGTGCTGGAACCACGGCTTGTAGCCGGGTGGCGCGGTATCGAGGCCATCCTTGCTCTTGAGGTCGAGTTTGCCTTCGGCGGTGCAAAAACGCATGCGGGTGAAATAGTTGGTGATCACCCGCAGGCGCGTGACGCCTTTGAGGTCGTTATCCCATTTCGCCGGATCGTTGCCGTACATGCCATCGAGGTAGGGCGGCAACAGGTTGTCGTCACGCAAGGCGGTCTCGACTTCGGCGGCACATTTCAAGGCTTTGCGCAGCGACCACTGGGGTGGAATGCCGGCATGGACCAGTGCAACGTTGCGCTGTTCGTCGTAGTGCATGAGCTTTTGCTGGCGCAGCCATTCGAGCAGCTCGGCGCTATCCGGCGCTTCAATGATCTCGCGCAGGGTATCGGCCTTTTTCAGGCGTTCGATGTTGCGTCCGGCCGCCAGCAGGTGCAGGTCATGGTTGCCGAGTACGCACACCAGCGATTCGCGGATGCTATAGAGGAAGCGCAGGGTTTCCAGAGATTGCGGGCCGCGGTTGACCAGGTCGCCCACCAGCCACAAGCGATCCCGTTGTGGGTCGAACGCCACTTGTTTGAGCAGGCATTGCAGGGCTTGAAGGCAGCCTTGCAGGTCACCGACCGCGTACGTTGCCATCAGTGCAGGGCTCCGGGCACCGCCAGGCGGAAGGGCGCGATGATGGCATCGAAATGTTTGCCATCGTCGGAAAGCATCTGATAGGTGCCTTGCATAGTGCCGACCTTGGTGCTCATGACCGTGCCACTGCTGTAGGTGTGGCTCTTGCCGGGGTCGATCAACGGCTGCTGGCCTACCACGCCTGCGCCGCGCACTTCTTCGACATGCCCGTCGCCATCGGTGATGACCCAGTGCCGTGAAAGCAGTTTGGCCGGTATCAGGCCATTGTTTTGCACGGTGATAGTGTAGGCGAAGGCAAAGCGGTCGTGCTCGGGTTGCGATTGTTCTGCCAGATAGCGGGTGACGACGCTGACGTCGACCTGATAACGAGGATCGGACATGCAAGGGGCCTTAAGAACGAAGCGGGACGCGGGGCGTAGCTGATGGAGTTCAGTCTAGGCCAAGTATCGGGTAGTAGACCAGAGTGGCGTCCTACCCGATAGCGCTCATCGCCTGTCAGTCAGCGGCAGGCTTTGGTGGCGCCTGCTCACTGAGCTTGTCGGCCAGGCGTACGAAGGCGGCCAGGTCGAGTTGCTCGGGACGCAGGCTGCCATCGACGCCGGCGGCTTCGATTTCGGCGTTGCTCAGCAGCAGCTTGAGGGTGTTGCGCAGGGTTTTGCGGCGCTGGTTGAACGCTTCGCGAACGACGCGCTCCAGCAGGCGGTGATCCTTGGCCGGGTGCGGCAGTACCGCGTGAGGCACCAGGCGCACGATGGCCGAGTCGACTTTCGGCGGCGGGTTGAACGCGCCCGGGCCGACGTTGAACAGGTGCTCGACCCTGCAGTGGTACTGAACCATGATCGACAGGCGGCCCCAGTCACCACCACCCGGGCCGGCAGCCAGGCGCTCGACCACTTCCTTTTGCAGCATGAAATGCATGTCGCGGATCAGGTGCGAGTTGTGCAAGAGGTGAAAAATCAGTGGCGTGGAGATGTTGTACGGCAGGTTGCCGACCACTCGAAGGCTGCCTGGCGCGGCATTCAGGCTATTGAAGTCGAACTTCAGTGCATCGCCCTGATGCAGGTTGAAGTTGCTCTTGCCGGCAAACTGCTGGTTGAGGATCGGGATCAGGTCCTTGTCCAGTTCCACCACGTCGAGTTGCGCGCCGCTGCTGAGCAGGCCTTGGGTCAGTGCGCCCTGGCCCGGGCCGATTTCCAGCAGACGGTCTTCTGCCTTGGCATGAATGGAGCGCAGGATGCGGTCGATAACGCCGGCATCGTGCAGGAAGTTCTGGCCAAAGCGTTTGCGCGCCTTGTGTTGGTAGTGCTCGGTCATAAACGGGTCTCGGCCATCTGGTAGGCGGTTTCCAGGGCGACTTGCAGGCTGCCGGTGTCAATCTTGCCGCTGCCGGCCAGATCCAGGGCTGTGCCGTGGTCGACCGAAGTGCGGATGATCGGCAAGCCGAGGGTCACGTTGACTGCCGCGCCGAAGCCTTTGTACTTCAGCACCGGCAGGCCCTGGTCGTGGTACATCGCCAGCACCGCATCGCAGTGCTCCAGATATTTGGGGGTAAACAGAGTGTCGGCGGGCAGGGGACCTCGAAGGTCCATGCCCTCGCCGCGCAAGCGCTCTAATGTGGGTTCGATGATATCGATTTCTTCATGGCCCAGGTGTCCGCCTTCGCCGGCGTGGGGGTTGAGCCCGCAGACCAGGATGCGTGGCCGGGCGATGCCGAATTTGTTTTGCAGGTCGGCGTGCAGGATTCGCGTGACGCGTTCCAGACGCTCCGGCGTGATTGCATCGGCAATCTCGCGAAGGGGCAGGTGAGTGGTCACCAGGGCTACGCGCAAACCGCGTGTGGCCAGCATCATCACCACTTGGGCGGTGTGGGTCAGGTCGGCGAGGAATTCCGTGTGCCCGGAGAAGGCGATACCGGATTCGTTGATCACGCCTTTGTGCACCGGCGCGGTGATCATGCCGGCAAAATCCCCGCTCAGGCAGCCCTGGCCAGCCCGGGTCAGGGTTTCCAGAACGAAGGCGGCGTTGGCCTTGTCCAGTTGCCCGGCGGCGACCTTGGCATTGAGCGGTGTATCCCAGACATACAGGCTGTTGGCTGGCGCGGGTGCATCCGGCCAGTTGTCCGGCGTGACCGGCAGTAAATCGACAGCCACGCCCAGTTGCGCGGCCCGCTCAATGAGCAGGTCGCGGCTGGTAATGGCAATCAGGGGGTGGGGCTGGGCTTGCGAGGCGAGCAGCAGGCACAGGTCGGGACCTATGCCGGCTGGTTCACCGGGTGTCAGCGCGAAACGTTGCGGTTTCACTGGGCTGCCTGGTCGGCGCCAGGGAGTTTGATTTCCACGTACGCTTCGTCACGGATCTGACGCAGCCAGGTTTGCAGCTCTTCGTCGTATTTGCGGTTACGTAAAACGGTCATTGCTTGCTGCTCGCGAGCCTGTGAGGTGCTGTCGGTGGCGCGACGACCAAGAACTTCCAGGACGTGCCAGCCGTATTGCGTCTGGAACGGCCTGGACAGTTGACCTTGCGGGGTCTTGGCCATCACTGCGCGGAACTCGGGCACCAGCGCGTTCGGGTCGATCCAGTTCAGGTCGCCGCCGTTGAGGGCAGAACCCGGGTCTTCCGAGTAGCTTTTCGCCAGCTCGCCGAAGTCTTCGCCAGCCTCGATACGGCTGTAGAGCGACTCGGCCAGGGCCTTGGTTTTCGCTTCGTCGCGGATCGGGCTTGGTTTGACCAGGATGTGGCGCACATGCACTTCATCGCGCATCTGGGTTTCGCCGCCACGCTTGTCGAGGATCTTCAGAATGATGAAGCCGCCCGGTGTACGCATTGGCTGGGTGACATCACCCACCGGCATGGTGCTCAGCAGGCGGTCGAACGGCGGCGGCAACTGAGCGGCTTTACGCCAGCCCATGTCGCCACCTTCCAGGGCTGTTTCGCTGGCGGACTTGGCGATTGCCAACTGACCGAAGTCAGCGCCTTGCTTGAGCTGCTGGTAAATCGCATCGGCCTGTTTGGCTGCATTCTGAATCGCGTCGGAGTTGGCGCTTTCCGGCGTAGGAATCAGGATGTTGGCCAGGTGGAACTCTTCGGACAGCTGCATTTTGCCCAGGTCGGACGCCAGGAAGTTCTTCACTTCCTGCTCGGAGACCTGAATGCGCTCGGCAACCCGGCGCTGGCGCACACGGCTGATGACCATTTCGCGGCGAATCTGCTCACGTGCGTCGTCGTAGGACAGGCCGTCGCGAGTCAGGGCGGCGCGGAACTGCTCGACCGACATGTTGTTGCGTTGGGCAATGGTGCCGACCGCCTGGTTCAACTCTTCATCGGTAATGCGGATGCCGGAGCGATCGCCGATCTGCAATTGCAGGTTTTCGACGATCAGGCGCTCAAGTACCTGTTGCTCCAGCACGCTGGCCGGCGGCACGGCAGAACCACGCTTGGCAATGGTTTGCTGAACTTCACGAACGCGATGGTCCAGTTGGCTCTGCATGACCACGTCGTTGTCGACGATGGCCACTACCTTATCGATGGACTGTACGGCGGCACTGGCCGCCGTACTCAGCAACAGCGCGCCCAGCATCAGCGGGCGCAGACAATCAGAAAGCTTGGTCTTCACGTTCACGATAACCTTGAATGCCTTTGTCGAGGAAGCTCTCTGCCTTGGCGCCGGTGAGGCCGCCGAGTCCCTTCAGAACAATTTGGAGGAAGACGCCATGGTCGCCTTTTTCGTTTTGCGGTGCTTGCTGGCTGAACTCGTCGTAAGCAACGAAGTAACGGTTGATCAGGCGCAGTTTCCAGCAGCAGCTGTCATACTCGAAACCACCGAAGGCTTCCAGGGTACGGCTGCGGTTGTAGTCATACTGCCAGCGGCTGATAGCGCTCCATTGCGGCACGATCGGCCAGATGACCGAGAAGTCGTGCTGTTTGATCTTGTAGTAATCCTTCACGAAGTTTGCATCGCCCGGGGTGCCGTAGTCACCGCCGAACTGCCATTGACCGGTGTTCTGGTTGTAGATCACCTGGTCGTTACGATAGCGATAGCCAACGTTGACGACCTTGTTCGGGTTGTCTTCAGGCTGGTAGTGGAACATCGCGCTGCCCGAACGAGGGCTGCGGCTGTCCGGGTCCCAGTTGTAGTCGGCGGTGGTACGCCAGTCGCGGTTCCAGCGATATTCGTATTCCAGTGCGTACGGCGAAACGTTGGCTTGGGCATCGGCGCGGAGTTTTGGATCGACACCCGGCAACTGTACTTCGCGGTCCTTGAAGTACATGGCCTGGCCGACGCTGATGCGTTGACGCTCGAAGCCGTTGTCTTCGATCCAGCGGCTGGTCACGCCCAGGGACAGTTTGTTTTCGTCACCGACACGGTCGGAGCCTGAGAAGCGGTTGTCACGAAACAGCGACGCATAGTTGAAGGTGTATTCGCTGGTATCGAATACCGGGATGTCTACCTGGTCGACCTCAGGCACGTACAGGTAGAACAGGCGTGGCTCGAGGGTCTGGCGGTAGTTCTTGCCGAAATACTGGGTATTGCGATCGAAGTACAGGCCACTGTCGATGCTGGCAATCGGCACGCCGCGATTCTGGTTACTGTCGAACTGACCATTGAAATTTTCAGTCCCGGTTGCAGCTGCGTTTTGATTCTGCTGCACGATTTGACTTTTACCAGTACTGTCCAGATCCAATTGGTACTGGGTGTACTGGTACTTGAGCTTCGGTGTCAGGAAGCCGTACGTCGTGTTCATCGGCAGGCTGATGGCGGGCGCGAGATTCAGACGGTCGCCATTGGCGCGAGCCAGACCTTGAACGTTGTTATCAAGACGGGGAGAACCGACGCCGTCTTCGTCAAAGTATGTCCCGTTCTGCAGATCCCGGTCAAAGCGTACGAGCTCGGTGTTGTACGTGAAGTCCAGGCCTTCCGGATGGTAAGGCAGCATACCGTCTAGGGTGAGCTGCGGCAGGCGGTCGTACGGCGTAATGTTCGATACGGTTGCCAGTTGGAAGGCTTGGGCGTTCACGCGAGCGGAATAGCTGTCGCCGCGATAGGTAACGGAACCCTGCTGGTTCACGTAGTCGTTGCTTTTCACACCAATCTGGTCGGTCTGCAGATCCTGGAAGTAATACGGATCGCTGATCTTGGTGTAGTCGACTTGCGTGAGCACTCGCGAGTCGAGACCACCCTTGTGCTGCCAGTTGTACATATAGCGGGTTTTTTCGGCGTCGGACTGCTTGTCGCGCTCGTCGCTTTCGTCGTTGAGGTACGCCCCACCGAACTGGCCTTCGCTGGACTTGGTCAGGTAGCGGAATTCGCCTTCCATCAACAAGCCGTGCTTTTCCATGTAGCGCGGGTACAACGTGGCATCGTAGTTCGGCGCCAGGTTGAAGTAGTACGGGGTAACCAGCATGAAGCCGGTATCGCTGCCCGTGCCGATGCTCGGCGGCAGGAAGCCGGACTGGCGACGGTCGTCGATCGGGAAATAGATGTACGGCGTGTACAGGACCGGAATGTCCTTGACCCGCAGCGTCACGTTGGTCGCCGTACCGAAACCGGTGGCAGGGTTCAGGGTGATGTTGTTGCCCTTGAGCTGCCAGGCGTTGCTGTTCGGTTCGCACGTGGTGTACGTACCATCCTTGAGGCGGATGATCGCGTTCTCGGCACGCTTGGCGTACAGCGCATTACCGCGGATGCGCGATTTGTGCATCACGTATTCGGCGTTGTCGACCTTGGCTTCACCGGTGTCGAGCTGTACGTCGGCATGATCGCCGACGATCAGGGCACCATTGTCGCGGATGCGCACGTTGCCGTTCAGGTCGCCACGGCTCTCGGCCTGGTACAGGTTGGCTTCGTCGGCTTCGACCTGCATGCTGCCCTGACGCATGACAACGTCACCGGCCAGGGTCGCAACCTGCTCATCCTGCTTATAGCGGGAGGCTTTTGCGCCGATAAAGGTAGGCGCGTCACTTTTATCCGTCTTGTCATTCATGCCAGGACGAATTGGTTCGATATAGGAACCAGAGCAATAAGGACCGGTCTCGGCCAATTGTGCGGCGGTGAGTTGCTCGCGGGGAACCCAGTCGAGGTGGCTGTAGTCTGCGCTACGCGACTTCAGGCCACGACCTTCGGATTCGGTGACCAACACCGGCTTGGCGCCGGTGTCTTCGCTGGAACCGCTCTCGGCCGGGGCTTCGCCGGTAGCGGAGACTGCGCTGCCCTCATGGACGGGGCGCGGTGGCAATGCAGCCGCCGGCGTCTTTGGCGCGCAGTCCCAGGAACCCGAAGCAGAGACTGAGCAGTCAAACTGTTCCGCGGCGACCACGTAGGAAGTGGCAAGGGGTTGCAGCGCCAGCAAACTGCCGGTAACCAACAACGGAAATTTTTTACGAAACGCGGGGGATTTCAATGCCATCTTATTAGTCCGGGCTTCCTGCGTGCCATCTGCCCGCGGTGTGGGCCGCACGCCTCTCGATGGTCTGAAAAAGATGCTGGATAATAAAGCATGACCCGCTTGACGGCTAGCGCCGTCGGAGACCCTTGCAATGCCTGATCAAGATGTACGCTTGCAACACCTGAAAGTTTGGCTCGATGAGCAATTGACAACCCTTTTTGCCGAGCAGGGTTGGGGCTCCGTCCCCCCGGCCACGTTGACTGCGGCCAGTAGCGACGCGAGTTTCCGTCGGTATTTCCGCTGGGAAGGCGATGGCAAAAGTTTCATCGTGATGGACGCGCCGCCCCCCCAGGAAAACTGCAAACCCTTCGTGGATATCGCCTTTTTACTGGCGAAATCCGGAATAAACGTGCCGAAAATTTATGCTGAAGACCTTGAGCGTGGTTTTCTTTTGCTTAATGACCTGGGCAACAAGACCTATCTGGACGTCATCGACAGCGAAAACGCCGACGATTTGTTCGAAGATGCCCTGCAAGCGTTGCTGGCTTTCCAGCAGTTGCCGATGGTTGCGCCGCTGCCGAGCTATGACGTGGCGTTACTGCGTCGCGAACTGGAACTGTTCCCCGAGTGGTATGTGAAGCGCGAATTGGGCATCGAGTTCGACGCGGCGCAGCAAGTACTCTGGCAACAGGTCAGCGAATTGTTGATCGACAGCGCCCTGGCACAACCCAAAGTCCTGGTGCATCGCGACTACATGCCGCGCAACCTGATGCTCAGCGAGCCCAATCCCGGTGTGCTGGACTTCCAGGATGCGGTGTATGGCCCGGTGACCTACGACGTGACCTGCCTGTTCAAGGACGCCTTCCTCAGCTGGCCCGAGGAGCGTGTGCATGGCTGGCTCGAAAGCTACTGGCAGCGGGCGGGCGCCCTCGGTATTCCGGTCCAGCCTGAGTTCGAGGACTTTCTGCGTGCCAGTGACTTGATGGGCGTGCAACGTCACCTGAAAGTCATCGGTATTTTTGCGCGTATCTGCCATCGCGACGGCAAACCGCGTTATCTGGGCGATGTGCCGCGTTTCTTTGCCTATATAGATGCCGTGATCGCTCGCCGTCCTGAACTGGCCGAGCTGGATGTGCTATTGGCCAGTCTGCGTGCCGGAGTGACAGCATGAAGGCAATGATTCTGGCCGCGGGCAAAGGCGAGCGCATGCGCCCGCTGACCCTGACCACGCCCAAACCGCTGGTTCGTGCCGGCGGGGTGCCGCTGATCGAGTATCACCTGCGCGCGCTGGCCGCCGCCGGGTTTACCGACATCGTGATCAATCACGCCTGGCTCGGTCAGCAGATCGAAGACTTTCTGGGCGATGGATCGCGCTATGGCGTGAGCATCCGGTACTCGGCGGAAGGTGAACCCCTGGAAACCGGCGGCGGGATCTTCCGCGCGCTGCCGTTGTTGGGGGATGAAGCGTTCGTCGTGGTCAACGGTGATATCTGGACCGATTACGACTTCAGCGTGCTGCATCAACCCATCAACGGCCTGGCGCACCTGGTGCTGGCCAGTAACCCGCCCCATCATCCGGCCGGGGACTTCTGTCTGGTCGAATCCCTGGTGCGCGATGGCCAGCCGGAGGCCGCCACCCTGACCTACAGCGGCATCGCCGTGTTGCATCCGCAGCTGTTCGACGGTTGCACCGCGGGTGCCTTCAAGCTCGCGCCGCTGTTGCGCAAAGCCATGGCTGACGGTCAAGTGACTGGCGAGCAACTGAAAGGGCACTGGGTCGATGTCGGTACTCACGAGCGTCTGGCCGAAGTTGAATCATTGATAGAAGCGAGCCGCTGACATGCTGTGGCCAGGGACTCTGATTGGAGCCGGAGCAGGCTATGCCATAGCCAGCATTCCGGGGGCCTTGCTCGGTGCGTTGTTGGGGCAGGCGCTGGACCGGCGCTTGCACCTGCAGAGCTGGGGGCACTTGCGGGAAAAGCTGGGCGGTCGCCCGGTGTTGCGTAACGATGAATTGCTGTTTGTCCTGTTGGGGCGCCTGGCCAAGTGCGACGGCCAGGTGACGGCCGGGCACATCGATCAGGCCCGAGCGGAAATGCGCGCGCTGGACATGTCCGAGCCAGCCCAGCGTCGTGCGATTGCCGCGTTCAATCGCGGCAAGTCGGGCCGCGACCGGCTACGCGGTTATCTGCGTCGCCTGAGTGCCCAGCCCCATGCGGCGGAAGGTGTGTTGCGCGCCTGCTGGCGAATGGTGTGGGCCGATGGTCGTGCAGGTAGCAGTGAGCGTGAATTGATCGGCCAATGGGGCCAGTGGCTGGGCTGGACGCCCCATCAGGTGCGGGCGCTGGCTCACGACTATGAGCCGCAGAAGCGGCCATTGGCCAACAGCGTGCCAAGTTATCAGGATGCGTTAAGGCTTTTGGGGGTGTCGGCCACCACTGACCCCGCGCAGATCAAGCGTGCTTACCGGCGCCTGCTCAGTCGCCATCATCCGGACAAGATTGCCGGCAGTGGCGCGACGGTGACGCAGGTTCGTGAGGCTACCGAGCGAACGCGTGAACTGCACAACGCCTATACGCTGATTCGGGAGCGGCGGGATTTTCGCTAGCCCTGGCTGAGGCATTGTTTGTGATGCCGTCATCGCGGGCAAGCCCGCTCCCACAGGTTTTATGTCGAACACAAAAATACGTACGACTCAAATCCTGTGGGAGCGTGGCTTGCCCGCGATGACGGCGACACGGTCTTTCAGTCTGTCGCAGGCAGCGGATTCAACCAACCCCGCACCCGCCGGAACAGTTGCTCCTGCTCAGCCTTGTTGTCGGGCAATGCCTTGAGCGCGACCTGACTGAATGCCGATGACTTCAAGCGCTTGCTGCCCTGCAACCGTTCCAGTGCAGCGTTGCGGTCCGGCGCTTTGTCTTTGTAGTAAATATCGGCGGTCGGCAGTTTCAGGGTCGGGGTCAGCTCCGCCAGCTCGGGCTTCGCCGTCACGGGTGTCTGTGCTGCAACCATCACCAGCTTTTCCACTTGCGATGGCTGCTTCTCGCTCAGGTAGCGCGCGGCCCAATAAGCGCCGGAACCATGCCCCAACACCACGATGCTGCGGGCGCTTTGCTGTTCGGCGAAGGCGAGCGCGGCGTCGATCCGGGCGAAGATACGCTCGGCATCTGCCCTGGATTGTTCTTCGGTGGTTTCGGCGACGGCCTTGTCGGCCACGTCGGCCTCGCCACCGGCCGCCTGTTCGATGGGGGCGGCGGTGGTCGAGTCTTTACTGCCGGTCTCGGGAGCCTTGGGGGCTGGCGCTGCTTCCACGATTCGTGGCGCAATGGCATCGCTTTGCAGGTCTGGCAAGGTGATACTCAGGCTGCTCCATTCGGCGTCCGGCAATTTGCGCCGCAAAGGACCGACCGCTTGCGGCCAGTCAACGCTTTCGCCGGCGCCCGGGATAATAATCACCGCGCCTTTGGGGTCGGCGGTATTGGCCGGTTTCCACAAGGCCAGAAACGTGTCGGTGGCCGCTTGCAGTTGTTGCTGTTCCTGAGCCGGGACTTTTCGCTCAAGTGCGGCAGCTTCTTCCTGACTACGCTCAGGCAGCGGCTGACGTTCGAGTGGTTTTTCTTCGGCGGTTTTTTCTGCTGCGCCAGGCGCCGGGTCGGCCGCTTCGACGGAAAAAGCGCATGGCAGGATCAGCGACAGGCACAATGCTGGCAGTGCCAGGCGGTAGACAGGGGGCATTGGATATTCCAGGCCAGAAGTTGTTCCGGCAGCCTAATGGGTTGGTCAGTATTTGTCAGTGTGTGAGAGTTCAATGAAGCGTTTTCGCTGCCTGTGGGTTATCGGCTGTTTGTGGTTTCCCTTGATGGGGTGGGCCGCGCCCGTGCCCCCGGCGCATGTTGCCCAGTTGACCCCGAAGCAACAGCACTGGCTGAAGCAGCAGAGCGAGTTGCGGGTCGGTCTGGTGTTGCAGGCGCCCTATGCGCAATACGATCGCCGCTTGCAGCGCCTGTCCGGGGTGAATGTCGACTTGATGAAGTGGCTGGCAAAGACCCTCAACGTCGAACTGAGCTGGCGCAACTTTCCCGACCTTGAACAATTGGAAGCCGCGGCCCGCGAGGGCGAAATCGACATCGCCCCGGGGTTGACCCAAACCCCTGGCGGGTTGCGTCTCTGGCAGTTTTCCGACCCCTACATGCGGGTGCCGCAACTGGTGGTCAGCGACCAGAAAAGCGCCGGCGCGGTCGAGCTGGAAAAGCTCGACAGCCAGACCCGCGTCGCTGTGCGAATGCCCAGCGCCATCGCCGATTACCTGCACAGCAACTATCCGCACCTGAACCTGCAAGGCGTCCCGATGGAGCGCCAGGCCTTGCAGTTGCTGACGGGCCAGCAGGCGGCTTATGCGGTGGTCGATGAGGCACAATTGGGGCGCCTGTCTGTCGAGCCGGAGTTCGCCGGGTTGGTGGTGGTCGGGGATGTCGGCCTGCCGCAGCTGCTGCGGGTGGCCACGCGCCGCGACAAGCCGGAACTGGCGGGCATCGTCGAAAGTGCATTGCGGGCGATCCCGGCCAAGGATCTGGAACAACTGCACAATCAATGGCTGCAAGCCAAGTATCCGCGGCTCACCGAGTCCCCCGGGTTCTGGCAAAACCTCTGCCTGTTGCTGGTCGTGCTGGCGTTGAGTTGCATGGCTATCGTGTTCTGGCAGCGTCGCCAGCAGCGCAATCTGGAGCAACGCTTGATGGCCGCGCAGGAAGACATTGCCTTGCGTGCCGCCAGCGAAGAGGCTTTGCGGCTCACCCAGTTTTCCATCGATCAAAGCACCGTCGGCATCCTCTGGGTCAACTGGGACAGCCACGTGCGCTACGCCAACCGTGCGGCGGAAAGCATGCTCGGCTATCCACCCGGTGGGATCATTGATCGGCCCTTGATCGATTTCGAACCTGGCCTGCACATGGACCGCTGGCTCAATCTTTGGAAGCGCGCCAGGGCCAGTGAAGAGGGCCCGCAAAGCTTCGAAACCAACTGTGTGCGCGCCGACGGCAGCATTCTGCCGGCCGATGTCTCGTTGAGTTTTCTGCGCTTTCGCGATGGCGAATACCTGGTGGTTTACCTCAATGACGTCACCGAGCGGCGCCGCGCCCTGGCCGCCCTGCAGGAAAGCGAGGCGCGGCTGCAAGGCATCGCCGCCAACGTTCCGGGCCTGGTTTTCCGGCTGGAGCGGGCGCCGGTGACCGGTCAGATCGACTTTGCCTACATCAGCGAAGGCAGCGAAAGCCTGGTGGGTTACTCGCCGGCCACGCTTGCGCATCGCGATAAAGGTCTGCGCAGCCTGGTGCATCCGGATGACAAAGCCAGCTATCACCAGACCCAGGATCATGCGCTGGATACCGACAGCGACTGGTCGTGGCAAGGGCGTATCCTCACCCGTCAGGGCGAGCAGCGCTGGGCGGAAATCAAGGCCATCACGCGTCAGCTGGAAGACGGCGCCTATGTCTGGGACGGGATCGTCTGGGACATCAGCGAGAGCAAGCGCATCGAACTTGAACTGGCCAGCTCCCGGGAACAACTGCGTGAGTTGTCCGCGCACCTGGAAAGCGTGCGCGAAGAAGAAAAGGCGCGCATCGCCCGGGAAGTTCACGATGAACTGGGTCAGATGCTGACGGTGCTCAAGCTGGAAACCTCCATGTGCGAACTGGCTTACGCGCAACTCGATCCGGGCCTTAACGAGCGCCTTGGCAGCATGAAGCGCCTGATCGCCCAACTCTTCCAATTGGTTCGTGACGTGGCAACCGCATTGCGCCCGCCGATTCTCGATGCGGGTATTGCCTCGGCCATCGAATGGCAGGCCCGACGATTTGAGGCGCGTACGCAGATTCCGTGTCTGGTGCAGGTGCCGGATAATCTGCCGGTGCTCAGCGATGCCAAGGCTATCGGCCTGTTCCGGATCCTTCAGGAAGCGCTGACCAATGTCATGCGCCATGCCCAGGCGCATACTGTTGAACTGACGCTGGCGCTGGAAGGCGACGAGTTGTGTCTGACGGTCAGCGACGATGGCGTAGGATTTGTCGCTGCGCCTGGCAGGCCAACGTCCTTCGGGATTGTCGGAATGCGCGAGCGGGTGTTGATTATGGGCGGTGAGTTATCCCTTGAAAGTGAGCCGGGTGAAGGTACGACCCTGAGTGTGCGCGTTCCGCTGGATACAGCCTGAACAGGTTGTGTTGACTGTACCGACGCTTTCGTCGGAACGCCGCCCGGGGCAAGCCCGCTCCCACAATGTTTTGCGTAAATGCCCAAATCCAGTGTGGGAGCGGGCTTGCTCGCGAATGATCTTGAATCTGGAGAAAAACGTGATCCGTGTACTGGTAGCCGAAGACCACACCATCGTCCGTGAAGGCATCAAGCAGCTGATTGGCCTGGCCAAGGACTTGCTGGTGGTGGGGGAGGCGAGCAACGGCGAGCAGTTGCTCGACACCTTGCGTCATGTGCCCTGCGAAGTGGTGTTGCTGGACATCTCCATGCCGGGCGTCAATGGCCTGGAAGCCATTCCGCGGATTCGCGCCCTGAACAATCCGCCGGCGATCCTGGTGTTGTCGATGCACGACGAAGCGCAGATGGCCGCCCGGGCGCTGAAGGTCGGGGCCGCCGGTTATGCAACCAAGGACAGCGATCCGGCACTGTTGCTGACGGCCATTCGCAAAGTGGCGTCAGGCGGGCGTTATATCGACCCGGAACTGGCCGACCGCATGGTCTTCGAGGTCGGTCTGACCGACTCGCGTCCATTGCATTCGTTGCTCTCAGAGCGCGAATTCTCTGTGTTCGAACGCCTGGCCCAGGGCGCCAACGTCAACGACATTGCCCAGCAACTGGCGCTGAGCAGCAAGACCATCAGCACCCACAAGGCGCGGCTGATGCAGAAGCTCAACATCACCTCGTTGGCGGAGTTGGTGAAGTACGCGATGGAGCACAAACTGCTCTGATTCACCGAATCCACTGTAGGAGCCAGCTTGCTGGCGATGGCGTTCTTGAAATCGCTATCGCCAGCAAGCTGGCTCCTACAGGGATAGCACGATGCCATATCCATTTACGACATCTCGCCCCATCGTTTTTGCCGTTACTTGCGGCTTGCAGCCCAGTGCCTTGCACTGCGTTTGCCAAAACGCGCCATCCTTGTAGGGCAATCCCTACCCCCAGCCTTCCATCCGGCTGAGGCGAATCTCTCTTGCGCCCCGATTTGCGTGGTCCCCAGCGTCCACTAGGCTTAACCCCACAGCAGTCATCAATAACAAAGGTGTGGGTATGAGCCAGGTCGATTCAAGCGCAGGGGCCAATGATGTTCTGGTCAGCTTTCGTGGAGTGCAGAAGAGCTACGACGGCGAGAACCTGATCGTCAAGGACCTCAACCTGGACATTCGCAAAGGCGAATTCCTCACCTTGCTCGGGCCGTCCGGCTCCGGCAAGACCACCAGCCTGATGATGCTCGCCGGCTTCGAAACGCCGACCGCGGGCGAAATCCTGCTGGCCGGGCGCGCCATTAACAACGTGCCGCCGCACAAGCGCGACATCGGCATGGTGTTCCAGAACTACGCATTGTTCCCGCACATGACGGTGGCCGAAAACCTGGCGTTCCCGCTGACCGTGCGCGGCATGAACAAGAGCGACGTCAGTGCCCGGGTCAAGCGCGTGCTGAGCATGGTCCAGCTCGATACCTTCGCCCAGCGTTACCCGGCGCAACTCTCCGGCGGTCAGCAACAGCGTGTGGCATTGGCCCGCGCGCTGGTGTTCGAGCCGCAATTGGTGCTGATGGACGAACCCCTCGGCGCACTCGATAAACAACTGCGTGAACACATGCAGATGGAGATCAAGCACCTGCACCAGCGCCTGGGCGTAACCGTGGTCTACGTGACCCACGACCAGGGCGAAGCCCTGACCATGTCCGACCGTGTGGCGGTGTTCCATCAGGGCGAAATCCAGCAGATCGCGCCGCCGCGCACCCTCTACGAAGAGCCGAAAAACACCTTCGTCGCCAACTTCATCGGCGAGAACAACCGCCTCAATGGCCGACTGCACAGTCAGACCGGCGACCGCTGCGTAGTCGAACTGGGGCGTGGTGAAAAAGTTGAAGCGCTGGCGGTGAATGTCGGCAAGACCGGCGAGCCGGTGACCCTGTCCATCCGTCCGGAGCGCGTGAGCCTCAATGGCTCCAGCGACCAATGCGTCAATCGCTTCTCCGGGCGAGTCGAGGAATTCATCTATCTGGGCGACCACGTCCGGGTTCGCATGGAAGTCTGTGGCAAGACCGACTTCTTCGTGAAGCAACCGATTGCCGAACTCGATCCCGGGCTGGCGGTTGGCGACGTGGTACCGCTTGGCTGGCAGGTCGAGCACGTTCGTGCGCTCGATCCCCTTTTAGAGGCGAATTGATCGCCCCGGCAATACCAACACCAACCCTGCACGTGGAGAGAACAATAAATGTTGAGATCCCTGAAATTCACCGCTCTGGCACTGGGCATGATGGGCGCGGCACACGCAATGGCGGCCGGCCCGGACCTGACCGTGGTGTCCTTTGGCGGGGCGAACAAGGCGGCTCAGGTCAAAGCCTTCTACGCACCGTGGGAAGCGGCAGGCAACGGCAAGATCGTGGCCGGTGAGTACAACGGCGAAATGGCCAAGGTCAAGGCCATGGTCGACACCAAGAGCGTGTCCTGGGATCTGGTAGAGGTTGAATCGCCGGAACTGTCCCGTGGTTGCGACGAAGACATGTTCGAGCAGCTTGATCCGAAGTTGTTCGGCAAGACCGAAGACTACGTCAAGGGCGCGATCCAGCCTTGCGGCGTGGGTTTCTTCGTGTGGTCGACCGTACTGGCCTACAACGCCGACAAGCTGAAGACCGCACCGACCAGTTGGGTGGATTTCTGGGACACCAAGCAGTTCCCGGGCAAGCGTGGCCTGCGTAAAGGCGCCAAGTACACCCTGGAATTCGCACTGATGGCCGACGGCGTTGCGCCGAAAGACGTCTACAAAGTGCTGGCCGGCAAAGATGGTCAGGACCGCGCATTCAAGAAACTCGATGAGCTCAAGCCGAACATCCAGTGGTGGGAAGCTGGCGCACAACCGCCGCAATACCTCGCTTCCGGTGACGTGGTCATGAGCTCGGCCTATAACGGCCGGATCGCTGCCGTGCAGAAAGAAAGCAACCTGAAAGTGGTGTGGAACGGCGGCATCTACGACTTCGACGCATGGGCCATCCCGAAAGGCCTGGACAAGGCGCGTGCCGAAGCGGCGAAGAAGTTCATCGCCTACTCGGTGATGCCACAGCAGCAGAAGACCTACTCGGAAAACATCGCCTACGGCCCGGCCAATACCCAAGCCGTACCGCTGCTGGCCAAGGATGTCCTGAAAGACATGCCGACCACCCCGGAAAACATCGCCAACCAAGTGCAGATCGACGTCAGCTTCTGGGCTGACAACGGTGAGCAACTGGAACAGCGCTTCAACGCCTGGGCTGCCAAATAACCATCACCCTTGTGGGAGCGGGCTTGCCCGCGATGACGGTGGGTCAGTTGACAGAGATGTTGAATCTGATGACGCCATCGCAGGCAAGCCAGCTCCCACAGGTTGTTCGTATTAGAAAGATCGATTTCCGGAGTACGCCATGGCTATCGCCGTTCCCGTGAACGCGGGCACTGACCCCACCTTGAAGCAGCGGCTCAAGCACGCCGAGCGGGTCAACCGCTGGAAGGCCCAGGCGTTGATTGCGCCGCTGGTGCTGTTTCTGTTGCTGGTGTTTCTGGTGCCGATCGTGGCGCTGCTCTACAAAAGCGTTGGCAACCCGGAAGTGGTCGGCGGCATGCCGCGCACCGTGACGGCCATCGCCAGCTGGGACGGCCGCGGCCTGCCCGCTGAACCGGTTTATAAAGCGGCGGCCGAAGACCTCGCCGACGCCCGCAAGAATCAGACCTTGGGTGATCTGTCCAAGCGCTTGAACATGGAGCTGGCAGGTTATCGCAGCCTGCTGACCAAAACCGCCCGTGCCTTGCCGCTCGTCACTGAACCGGCTTCTTATAAAGAAGCGCTGGAAGGCCTCGATGAGCGTTGGGGCGACCCGGCCTACTGGCAGGCGGTGCGCCGCAACACCAGCAGCATCACCCCGTATTACCTGCTGGCCGCTGTCGATCATCGCATCGACGACCTCGGCGAAATCGCCCCGGCCACCCCGGATCAGGCGATCTACCTCGACATCTTCGCCCGCACCTTCTGGATGGGCCTGATCATCACCGTGATCTGCCTGGTGCTGGCGTATCCCCTGGCTTACCTGTTGGCGAACCTGCCGTCGCGGCAGAGCAACCTGCTGATGATTCTGGTGCTGTTGCCGTTCTGGACCTCGATCCTGGTGCGGGTCGCGGCGTGGATCGTGTTGCTGCAATCGGGCGGACTGATCAACAGCGGCCTGATGGCGATGGGCATCATCGATAAGCCGATCGAGTTGGTGTTCAACCGCGTCGGTGTCTACATCTCCATGGTGCACATCCTGCTACCGTTCATGATCCTGCCGATCTACAGCGTGATGAAGGGCATCTCGCCGACCTACATGCGCGCCGCGATTTCCCTCGGCTGCCATCCCTTCGCCAGCTTCTGGCGGGTGTACTTCCCGCAGACCTATGCCGGTGTCGGCGCCGGTTGCCTGTTGGTGTTCATCCTGGCTATCGGCTACTACATCACCCCGGCATTGCTGGGTAGCCCGAACGATCAGATGGTCAGCTATTTCGTCGCCTTCTACACCAACACCAGCATCAACTGGGGCATGGCGACCGCACTGGGTGGGCTGCTGCTGTTGGCGACCGTGGTGCTTTATCTGATTTACAGCTGGCTGGTGGGCGCCAGTCGCCTGCGCCTGAGCTAAGGAGAGAACGAAATGCTGAGTCCTTATATGTCGCCCATCGAACGGGTGTGGTTCTACAGCTTGCGGATTCTCTGCGGCTTGATTCTGTTGTTCCTGATTCTGCCGGTGCTGGTGATCATTCCACTGTCGTTCAACTCTGGGAGTTTTCTGGTTTATCCGCTGCAAGGCTTCTCGCTGCACTGGTATCAGGATTTCTTTGCCTCGGCGGAATGGATGCGTTCGTTGAAGAACAGCATGATCGTGGCCCCGGCAGCGACCGTTTTGGCGATGATCTTCGGTACGCTGGCGGCGATCGGCCTGACTCGGGGCGACTTCCCGGGTAAGGCGCTGGTGATGGCGCTGGTGATTTCGCCGATGGTGGTGCCGGTGGTGATCATCGGTGTGGCCAGTTACCTGACCTTCGCTCCACTGGGATTCGGCAACAGCTATACCTCGCTGATCGTGGTGCACGCCGTGCTGGGCGTGCCCTTCGTGATCATCACGGTGTCGGCGACCTTGCAAGGGTTCAACCACAACCTGGTGCGGGCCGCTGCGAGCCTGGGCGCTTCGCCGCTGACCACGTTCCGCCGGGTGACCTTGCCGCTGATCGCGCCGGGCGTGATCTCGGGGGCGTTGTTTGCCTTCGCGACTTCGTTCGATGAGGTGGTGGTGACGCTGTTCCTCGCAGGTCCCGAGCAAGCGACCCTGCCACGGCAGATGTTCAGCGGCATCCGCGAAAACCTCAGCCCGACCATCGCCGCCGCCGCGACGCTGCTGATTGCTTTCTCGGTGATCCTGCTGCTGACCCTGGAATGGCTGCGTGGGCGTAGCGAGAAACTGCGTACTGCCCAGGTCTGACACGGATCGTTATTTCTGACGCCATTCCCTGTAGGAGCTGGCTTGCCAGCGAAAGCGGTGCATCAGGCACACCGCGTTGCACCATTCGCCGGCAAGCCGGCTCCTACAGGGGGTAGAAAAGTCGGTGTTGGTCATTCACCGCCTGAATGCAAGACAACCCGCAATCCCCAGCTACTCTTGTGCCCAGCTCCCCTACCTATAAGAGGCTGCGCACATGAGTCTTTCCTCTTTCAAAATCGCTCACAAATTGATCACTGGCGCAGGTGCCATCGAGCAACTGTCCGCCGAGCTGGCACGCTTGGACATCGACAACCCGCTGATCGTCACCGACGCCGCTCTGGTCAAGTCCGGAACGGTAGAGCTGGCACTGGCGCAGCTGGGCGAGCGCAGCTACGAGATTTTCGACCGGGTACTGCCGGACCCGGAAATCGCCATCGTCGAAGATTGCATGCGGGTTTATCGCGACGGCGGGCATGACGGCTTGATCGGCCTGGGCGGCGGCAGTGCCATCGACATTGCCAAGAGCGTGGCGGCCTATGCCGGATACCACGGCGCGCTGGAGGATCTGTTCGGTATCGATCAGGTCCCGCGCAAAGGCCCGCCGCTGATCGCCATCCCGACCACGGCGGGTACCGGCTCGGAGGTGACCAACGTCGCCATCCTTTCCGACAAGGTTGCGCAACTGAAGAGGGGCATTGTCAGCGACTACCTGCTGCCGGACGTGGCGCTGGTCAGCCCGCAAATGACCCTGACCTGTCCGCGCAGCGTCACGGCGGCCAGCGGCGTCGATGCGCTGGTGCATGCCATCGAGTCCTATCTGTCGGTCAATGCCTCGCCGATTACCGACTCCCTGGCCATCGGCGCGATCAAGTTGATCGCCAAGGCTTTGCCCAAGGCCTACGCCAATCCTTCGAACCTGCAAGCCCGGGAAGATATGGCCACGGCGAGCCTGATGGCCGGCATGGCGTTCGGCAATGCCGGGGTTGGCGCGGTGCATGCGCTGGCGTATCCGCTGGGCGGGCGTTTCAGCATTGCCCATTGCGTCAGTAATGCCTTGCTACTGTCCCATGTCATGACCTGGAACAAGATGGCCTGCATCGAACGCATGCAGGATATAGCCGAGGCCATGGGCGTGAAGACCGCGCATTTGAGTGCCAATGAAGCGGCCGACAAAGCCGTGCAGGCCATGACCGAACTGTGTGCCGCCGTGGAAATTCCCCAGGGCCTGCGCAGTTTCGGTGTGCCCGAGGACGCCATCCCGTCAATGGCCGCGGAAGCGGCGGGGATTGAGCGCCTGATGCGCAATAATCCGCGCAAATTGAGTGCCGTCGATATCGAGAAGATCTATCGCGCGGCGTATTAGGGGCATTGTCGTCGATGGATGATGGCAAGGTCCAATCATCGCGCTCACGGTGCGCGCGTCAAAGCATGAGGTATACAATGCGCGCCATCGTGATTCTGCTCAGAAAAGGTGCGTCATGCAGCCCTTCGTAATTGCTCCGTCGATTCTCTCCGCCGACTTCGCCCGCCTGGGCGAGGAAGTGGACAACGTCCTGGCCGCCGGTGCCGACTTCGTGCACTTCGATGTCATGGACAACCACTATGTACCGAACCTGACCATCGGCCCGATGGTCTGCTCGGCGCTGCGCAAGTACGGCGTGACCGCGCCGATCGACGCGCACCTGATGGTCAGTCCGGTGGACCGCATCGTGGGCGACTTCATCGAAGCTGGCGCGACCTACATCACCTTCCACCCGGAAGCCACCCAGCACGTCGACCGCTCCCTGCAACTGATCCGCGAAGGCGGCTGCAAGTCAGGCCTGGTATTCAACCCGGCGACCCCGCTGGACGTGCTCAAGCACGTGATTGACAAGGTTGACATGATCCTGCTGATGAGCGTCAACCCGGGCTTCGGCGGGCAGAAGTTCATCCCCAGCACCCTCGACAAACTGCGTGAAGCACGGGCTTTGATCGATGCTTCGGGCCGTGACATTCGCCTGGAAATCGACGGTGGCGTGAACGTGAACAACATTCGCGAAATCGCATCGGCCGGTGCCGACACCTTCGTCGCCGGCTCGGCCATCTTCAATGCGCCGAACTATCAGGAAATCATTGAAAAGATGCGTTCCGAACTGGCGCTGGCTCGCCCATGAGCGGCTTTGAGCAGCTGTTCCCGGGGCAACTGCCGCGGCTGGTGATGTTCGATCTGGACGGTACATTGGTCGACTCGGTCCCGGACCTGGCAGTGGCTGTGGACAAGATGCTGCTCAAACTCGGTCGTCAACCCGCCGGTCTGGAAGCGGTGCGCGAATGGGTCGGCAATGGCGCGCCAGTGCTGGTGCGTCGTGCGCTGGCCGGCGGTATCGATCATTCGGCGGTCGATAACGCCGAGGCTGAACGGGCGCTGGAGTATTTCATGCAGGCTTATGGCGAGAGCCATGAGTTGACCGTGGTTTACCCCGGCGTGCGCGATACGCTTAAATGGCTGCAAAAGCAGGGTGTCGAGATGGCGCTGATCACCAACAAGCCGGAGCGTTTCGTCGCGCCGTTGCTGGATCAGATGAAAATCGGCCGTTATTTCCGCTGGATCATCGGCGGCGATACCCTGCCACAGAAAAAACCCGACCCGGCCGCGCTGTTTTTCGTGATGAAAATGGCCAACATTCCGGCTTCACAATCGTTGTTCGTTGGCGATTCGCGCAGCGATGTGCTGGCGGCGAAAGCGGCGGGGGTCAAGTGTGTGGCTCTGAGCTACGGCTATAACCACGGCCGGCCGATTGCCGAAGAGTCGCCGGCGCTGGTGATCGACGATCTGCGCAAGCTAATTCCCGGTTGCCTGGATCCGGCCGCTGAGATAACGTTGACCGACGCTGTCAAACCCCCTTCTGGAAACGCCATCGTGGTGGTCACTCGCAAACTCTGGATGAAAGTCATCAAGGCCCTGGCCCGCTGGCGTTGGCGCGCCTGACTTGATCCTGGCCGGTTTCCGGCGCGTTTGCATACCTGACTGTTCGACCCTCAAGCCACGAGGCACCTCATGATCCGCGAAGAATTCCTGCGTTTGGCCGCTGCCGGCTACAACCGCATCCCGCTTGCCTGCGAAACCCTGGCCGACTTCGATACGCCGCTGTCGATCTACCTGAAACTGGCCGACGAGCCCAATTCCTACTTGCTGGAGTCTGTACAGGGCGGCGAGAAGTGGGGGCGTTACTCGATCATCGGCCTGCCGTGCCGCACCGTGCTGCGGGTTCACGATCACCACGTCAGCGTGACCGTCGATGGTGTCGAGACCGAAAGCCACGACGTTGAAGACCCGCTGGCCTTCGTCGAAGCCTTCAAGGCTCGCTACAACGTGCCGACCATTGCCGGCCTGCCGCGTTTCAACGGCGGCCTGGTGGGTTACTTCGGTTACGACTGCGTGCGTTACGTGGAAAAGCGCCTGGGCAAGTGCCCGAACCCGGATCCGCTGGGTGTGCCGGACATTCTGCTGATGGTCTCCGACGCCGTCGTGGTGTTCGACAACCTCGCCGGCAAGATGCACGCCATCGTACTGGCCGACCCGGCTCAGGAAGACGCTTTCGAGCAAGGTCGCGCTCGCCTGGAAGAGCTCCTGGAAAAACTGCGCCAGCCGATCACCCCGCGCCGTGGCCTGGACTTCAGCCAGCAGCAAGCGGCTGACCCGGTGTTTCGCTCCAGCTTTACCCAGGACGATTACGAAAGAGCCGTCGACACTATCAAGGAATACATCCTGGCCGGTGACTGCATGCAGGTCGTGCCATCCCAGCGCATGTCCATTGACTTCAAGGCGGCGCCGATCGATCTGTACCGCGCGCTGCGCTGCTTCAACCCGACGCCTTACATGTATTTCTTCAACTTCGGCGACTTCCACGTCGTCGGCAGTTCGCCGGAAGTGCTGGTGCGGGTCGAAGACAACCTGATTACCGTGCGCCCGATTGCCGGCACCCGTCCGCGGGGCGCCAACGAAGAGGCTGATCTGGCACTGGAAAAAGATCTGCTGTCGGATGACAAGGAAATTGCCGAGCACTTGATGCTGATCGACCTCGGCCGTAACGACACCGGCCGCGTATCGGAAATCGGTTCGGTGAAACTCACCGAGAAAATGGTGATCGAGCGTTACTCCAACGTGATGCACATCGTGTCGAACGTCACCGGGCAGCTGAAAGCCGGGCTGACGGCAATGGACGCACTGCGAGCGATTCTGCCGGCGGGCACTTTGTCCGGTGCGCCGAAGATTCGCGCGATGGAAATCATCGACGAGCTGGAGCCGGTCAAGCGTGGCGTCTACGGCGGTGCGGTCGGTTACTTCGCCTGGAACGGCAACATGGACACCGCCATTGCGATCCGCACGGCGGTGATCAAGAACGGCGAACTGCATGTGCAGGCCGGTGGCGGCATCGTCGCCGACTCGGTGCCGGCGCTGGAATGGGAAGAAACCCTGAACAAGCGCCGCGCGATGTTCCGTGCCGTTGCCCTGGCCGAACAAACGCCGAACGCCTGATTCCACAAGGGTTACACCATCATAAAAAAACGCGGCGCCTGTGAGGGCGCCGCGTTTTTTATTGCCTGCACATCAGAAGTCCAGCGCAACACCTACGTTGATGCCTTGTTGGGTGAAGTCGTCGTCCTTGCGAATGTTGTAGCTGGCGCGCAGTGCCAGGTCCCGGGTGAGGTTGTGGCTCACGCCCAGGTTCAAGCGGCTCAGGTGGGATTGCGGGGTGTAGCCTTGCAGCGTGAACTGATTGTTCGGCAGGTTGTTGAGGTTGATGCTCACGTTCTGGGTGTCGTCGTTGTACTCGCGCTCGACGGCCACTTCGCCGAAAACTTGGGTTTGCGGGGTGAACTGGTATTTGCCCTGCAGGCCAGCGCCCAGGCGGCGGGAAATACGGTCCTGATCGGCGAAAGTCAGCGCCGTGGAGTCGTTGCCGTCCTCCGAGTAACCGTCGACTTGTACCTTGGCGAAATCGGCGCTGACAAACGGCGACAGGTGCCAGGGGCTGCTGGCCTGTTGTGCAATGTCGTAACCCAGGCGAGCGCTGAAGGCTTCGACGTAGCCGCTGGTATCGCCTTTTTCGCCGCGTTCGTTGACGCCCAGCTGGAATTTGCGCTTGAGGCTGTCGTAATCCAGATGCCCGGCCGTCAATGCCGCGTCGGCCCACACACGGTTTTGCTGGTATTGAGCGAACACCGTGCCCAGGTAAGTGTTGAGCTTGTAGTCGGAATCGTTGCTGCCAGCTTCCAGCTTCTGGTTATAGAAACCGGCTGCCAGGCCGACGCGCCAAGCATCATCGAGACGGTAGCTGCCACCGATGTTCAGGTTGGCTCCGTTGCCGTCGGCGCTCACCGCGCTGTCCTGACCGTCAAAGTCCTGATGTTGTCCGCCGCCGGCAACAATCGCTCGCCATTGGCCGACGCCTTGCCAGTTTTCCCAATCGGCCAGCCACTGATTGCGCAATTCATCCTGATGCGCGCGCACGGTGCCCTGGGCCATTTCCGGCAGCAGGGTCAGCTCCCACGGCGCCGCCAGCAGGGAATACGCATAGTCCGCAATCAGGCGCTGTCCGGCTTCGGTGGGGTGCACCGAGTCGTTGAAGATCAGCTTGGTCGGGTCCGGCGTGGCGCTGTTGATGCCGTACCGGGCATTCTCGGTGCAGCCGTTGCCGCTGAAGCAGGTGGCGATGAGGTTCTGGTCTGTGGCCAGGCCAAACTGTGCCGGGTTGGCGAATGTCTCTTTGAGCAGTACCGGAATGTTGAGCGGGATGACTTCGGCATTGATGTTTTGCAGTCGGCTTACCAGTTCAGTGTTGAACTGGTTGCTGAGCTGGGACGTGAACGCTTGCAGCGGGGAGCCGTTGAATGCCGGGGTAAAGCCGATATCGGGCAGCAACCAGACCATGACGTATTTGGCGCCAGCGGTTTGTAGCGCCTGCACGCTGTCGGCCAGTCTGTCAGCTGCGGCGCTGGCCTGGGGCAGGCTGGTGACGCGCCCCTGGAGGAAGTCGTTGCCGCCGCCCGACAGGTAATACAGTGCATTCGGGTCGGCACGGAAGTTGTTCGACGGCAGGTATCCGGCTCGGGTGCGATCTCCGGTGGCGGAAGTGCTGGTGATCGAATTCAAAATCTCATCCGTGCGGTAGCCGCCGACGGCCCAGTTGTTGCCATCGGGCTGACCGTTGCTGGTGCGCACTGCCGAAGATGATGAAGCGGTCTGGTCCGCCGAGAACCCCAGTTTTCCACCCAGTATCTGCGTGGAGTTGAGCGAGCGGACTTCGCCGCTGCCATCCAGATACACCGGCCCCGTACGGTTGGTAAAGCGCTTTGTCGCCCCGGCAGGCCCGCCAGTGTCGGCAAAGGTCCCAGCGTCGTTGAGGCTGTCCCCGAAGACAATGTAGTTCGTATAAGGATTGGGTGCGGCGTTCGCCTGGGCGCATGCCATCGCGAGCAAGCATCCTGCGAGTGGTACAAACAACGACTGTTTGATCATGAGCAAGTCCGTTTATTTATTGTTGTAGTGAACGAAACGACAGTACCAAAAACTTTTGGCCTTTTGCCATCTGTCGCGAAGCCTTTAATAGTTTCGCGGGCAGTACCCCCGGTGATATTGCACGCTCTGCCCAGCTAAGTTACTGTGCCGGAACGTACGAATGAGACCTTCCCCGTGTTGATCATCAGTAAACTCCTGGATCAAGTCATCAAGGCACACGCCCGCTGGCGTTGGCGCGCCTGAATTCTTTTGCCGGCTTCGCCGGACCTGTACCGCTTTGCCTTCTTTACCTGTTTGAAATGCCGCTTTGCTGGCGCTACTCCGGCACCTGACAAAGTGCAGCGCTCTGCGGGTCAATCACTCGAAGGCCATCTTTAAAGTCAGTGAATTCAAGAGGTTTTTAACGCCATGTTGCTGATGATCGATAACTACGACTCCTTTACCTACAACGTTGTGCAGTACCTGGGCGAGCTCGGCTCCCAGGTCAAAGTCGTGCGCAACGATGAACTGACCATCGCTGAAATCGAAGCCCTCAATCCTGAGCGTATCGTTGTGTCCCCCGGTCCTTGCACTCCGACCGAAGCCGGCATCTCGATTGAAGCGATCAAGCATTTTGCCGGCAAACTGCCGATTCTTGGTGTCTGCCTTGGCCACCAATCCATCGGCCAGGCCTTTGGCGGTGACGTGGTGCGCGCCCGTCAAGTGATGCACGGTAAGACTAGCCCGGTATTTCACGAGGACAAGGGTGTATTCGCAGGCCTGAATCGTCCGCTGACGGTGACCCGCTATCATTCATTGATCGTCAAGCGCGAAACCCTGCCCGATTGCCTGGAGCTGACGGCCTGGACCCAGCTCGAAGACGGCTCGGTCGACGAGATCATGGGTCTGCGCCACAAGACCCTGAACATCGAGGGCGTGCAGTTTCACCCGGAATCGATCCTCACCGAGCAGGGCCACGAACTGTTCGCCAACTTCCTCAAACAAACCGGCGGCACGCGCTAAGGACTTTTCATGAACATCAAGACAGCCCTGAGCCGCATCGTCGATCACCTCGACCTCAGTACCGATGAAATGCGCGACGTCATGCGCGAAATCATGACCGGGCAATGCACCGACGCGCAGATCGGCGCGTTCATGATGGCCATGCGCATGAAGAGCGAAAGCATCGATGAAATCGTCGGTGCGGTGTCGGTGATGCGCGAGCTGGCGGACAAAGTCGAACTCAAGACACTCGACGGTGTGGTCGATGTGGTTGGCACCGGCGGTGACGGTGCGAACATCTTCAACGTGTCGACCGCTGCTGCGTTCGTGGTTTCCGCTGCTGGCTGCACCGTGGCCAAACATGGCAACCGTGCAGTCTCGGGCAAGAGCGGCAGTGCTGATCTGCTGGAGGCGGCCGGCATTTACCTGAACCTGACGCCGGTGCAAGTGGCGCGTTGCATTGACAACGTTGGTATTGGTTTCATGTTTGCCCAGACTCATCACTCTGCGATGAAATACGCTGCAAGCCCGCGCCGCGAGCTGGGTCTGCGTACATTGTTCAACATGCTCGGCCCGCTTACGAATCCGGCCGGTGTGAAACATCAGGTGGTAGGCGTATTCACCCAGGCCTTGTGCCGGCCGCTGGCGGAAGTATTGCAGCGTCTGGGCAGCAAACATGTGCTGGTGGTGCATTCGAAGGATGGCCTGGATGAATTCAGCCTGGCGGCACCGACCTTCGTGGCAGAGCTGAAAAACGACCAGATCACCGAGTATTGGGTCGAGCCGGAAGACCTGGGCATGAAGAGCCAGAGCCTGCATGGCCTGGCGGTGGATAGCCCGGCGGCTTCCCTTGAGCTGATTCGCGATGCCCTGGGCAAGCGCAAGACGGAGAACGGTCAGAAAGCGGCCGAAATGATCATGCTCAATGCCGGTGCTGCGCTGTACGCCGCTGACCATGCCAGCAGTTTGAAAGAGGGAGTTGCACTTGCGCACGATGCGCTGCACACCGGTCTCGCTCGAGAGAAGCTCGAGGAACTGGGTGCGTTTACCGCGGTATTCAAAGTGGAGAATGAGGGATGAGTGTACCGACGGTTCTGGAAAACATTCTGGCCCGCAAGGTTCAGGAAGTCGCCGAGCGTAGCGCCCGTGTGAGCTTGAGCGAGCTGGAAAGTCTGGCCAAGGCGGCCGATGCACCCCGTGGTTTTGCCAAGGCATTGCTGGAACAAGCCAAGAAAAAACAGCCAGCGGTGATTGCCGAAATCAAGAAAGCCTCGCCGAGCAAGGGCGTGATCCGCGAGAACTTCATTCCCGCCGATATCGCCAGAAGCTACGAGAAGGGCGGCGCGACCTGCCTGTCAGTACTCACCGACATCGACTACTTCCAGGGCGCCGATGCCTATCTGCAGCAGGCCCGTGCCGCGTGCAACCTGCCGGTGATCCGCAAGGACTTCATGATCGATCCGTACCAGATCGTCGAAGCTCGTGCGCTGGGCGCCGATTGCGTGCTGTTGATCGTCTCCGCACTGGATGACGTGAAAATGGCCGAGCTGGCGGCAGTGGCCAAAAGCGTCAATCTCGATGTGCTGGTTGAAGTGCACGACGGCGATGAGCTGGAGCGCGCGTTGAAAACCCTCGACACGCCGCTGGTCGGGGTAAACAACCGTAACCTGCACACCTTCGACGTCAGCCTGGAAACCACCCTCGACCTGTTGCCGCGTATTCCGCGTGATCGTCTGGTGATCACCGAGAGCGGCATTCTCAACCGCGCCGATGTCGAACTGATGGAAATCAGCGACGTCTATGCGTTCCTGGTCGGCGAAGCCTTCATGCGTGCCGAAAGCCCGGGTACCGAATTGCAGCGCCTGTTTTTCCCTGAGCGTGGTGTTCCCGTCAGCGGCTCGACCCTCGACTGATCTCCCCGCCATTGCAGGCAACCCGACTCCCTGTGGGAGCGGGCTTGCCCGCGATGAGGCCCTCAAATCCCCTAAAGACCTTATGTCTGTCGGAGTCGCCTATGTCGCTGCCAGTCTCTATGACCATCGAAGCCGGCCTGCAAGCCGAGCAGGATCTGTTGGCTTCGGTCTGCGCTGGCGACGCCGAGTTCGGCCTGCTGTTTTGGCAGCCAAGCGATCGGGCGCTGGTCATGCCGCGCCGCTTGAATCGCTTGCCCGGTTTCGAGGCGGCGTGCGAAGTGTCGGCGGCGGCAGGTTGGCCGGTGCTGTTGCGTGAAACCGGTGGCGAGCCGGTGCCGCAATCGGCCTCAACGATCAACATCGCACTGGTTTACGCGCCACCGCGCAGCGAAGGGGATTTGAATCGTATCGAGACCGGTTACCGGCGCTTGTGCGATCCGATCTGTCAGTTGCTCGATGAGTTGGGTGGCACTTCATCTCTGGGGGAAATCGAAGGGGCTTTCTGTGACGGTCGCTTCAACGTCAACCTCGATGGACGCAAAATGGTCGGTACCGCCCAGCGCTGGCGTCAGAGTCAGGGTGGGCAGCGTCCGGTGGGACTGGTGCATGGGGCGATGCTGCTGGATAACGAGCGAGAGTCGATGGTCGCCGCGGTCAATCGTTTCAACGAGGCCTGTGGTCTGGAACAACGAGTCCGCGCCGAAAGCCACATCGCGCTGCATGAGAAGTTCGAGGCGCCCGATGCACTGGCGCGCCTCGACGAACTCTACCGTTTGATGCTGGCGCAGATGTTCAGCGGCTAGGTTTTCGAGCTTATCGCGTACCGAAGACCACCATGGTCTTGCCTTTGACGTCTACCAGGTTGCGTTCTTCCAGATCCTTGAGCACGCGACCGACCATCTCCCGGGAACAACCGACAATCCGCCCGATTTCCTGACGGGTCACCTTGATTTGCATGCCATCGGGGTGAGTCATGGCGTCTGGCTGTTTGCACAGCTCCAGCAGACAGCGGGCAACGCGGCCGGTCACGTCAAAAAATGCCAGGTCACCGACCTTGCGTGTGGTGTTGCGCAGGCGCTGTGCGATTTGTCCGCTGAGGACGTAAAGAATGTCCGGATCCTGCTGGGATAACTCACGGAATTTTATGTAGCTGATTTCTGCAACTTCGCATTCGACCTTGGCTCGCACCCAGGCACTGCGCTCCTGCTCCAGGCCGGCTTGTTCAAACAGGCCCAACTCGCCGAAAAAGTCTCCGGCGTTCAGGTAGGAAATGATCATTTCCCGGCCATCGTCATCTTCGATCAGGATGGTGACTGAGCCTTTGAGGATGAAGAACAGCGTTTCCGAGCGGTCGCCAGCACAAATGATGTTGCTCTTGGCCTGATAACGGCGGCGCTGGCAATGCATCAACAGCTTGTCGAGGTTCTTGATCTTGGGGTTGGGGGCAATAGCAACCATGGTTGTATCCCGAAAAGACTGCACGGTGTGCTTGGTTTTTATGAATAGTGAACGCTGGAGTTAGGCTGGCCATGCGCCATTGAATTGGCGTCAGCTTAACAGACACTTCCTGGAATATTCGAGCATTTACCTACATGGTCGTGGGATAGGTCCTAGGACGTCGGGCGCTGTCAATCACGGGGCCTGTGCTAAGCTGGCGACCCTTTTTTATACAGTGGAGTCTTGGCGATGAAGGCACGCATCCAATGGGCTGGCGAAGCCATGTTCCTCGGCGAATCCGGTAGCGGTCATGTCGTGGTCATGGACGGTCCGCCCGATGCCGGCGGACGCAATCTGGGTGTCCGGCCGATGGAAATGCTGCTGTTGGGTGTCGGCGGTTGCAGCAATTTCGATGTGGTCAGCATCCTCAAGAAGTCCCGCCAGGCGGTCGAGAGCTGTGAAGCTTTCCTTGAAGCCGAGCGTGCGACCGAAGATCCAAAGGTATTCACCAAAATTCACATGCACTTCGTGGTCAAGGGGCGCGGCCTGAAAGAAGCCCAGGTCAAACGCGCCATTGAATTGTCTGCCGAGAAGTATTGCTCGGCCTCGATCATGCTGGGCGCGGCGGGCGTGGCAATCACCCACGACTACGAAATCATCGAACTCGGTTGAATCGACATTCAACTATCATAAAAGCAGTGCAGACTCTGGCGAACACAAGCTGACGTCTGCATAATGCGCCACTTTTTTCAGGGTAGTGGCCCGTCAGCCGACAGGCCTCGTACCCGAACAGACAACCAAAATCGCCATCGCGAAGAGGTGTTAACCGTCCTACGCAGGTGCGTTGTTCGCATCTGACGGGCATGCTTGATCACGCGGCCGGGCCGCAAGCACATAGAGAGTTTTTAACGGTGAAAAGCAAACTCAAGCTCCACGGGTTCAATAACCTGACAAAGACCTTGAGCTTCAACATCTATGACATCTGCTACGCGGAAACCCCGCAAGACCAGCAGGCTTACGTCGAGTACATCAATAAAGAGTACAACGCGAAACGCCTGACGCAGATTCTCACGGAAGTTGTCGATATCATTGGTGCCAACATCCTGAACATTGCCAGTCAGGACTATGAGCCGCAGGGCGCCAGCGTCACGATCCTGATCTCCGAGGAGCCGGTAACCCCGACCGACAGTCAGATCGAAGAATCCCCGGGCCCGCTGCCCGAAATCATTCTGGCCCACCTCGACAAGAGCCACATCACGGTGCACACCTACCCGGAAATCCATCCGGTCAGCGGTATTGCAACTTTCCGTGTAGACATCGACGTGTCGACTTGCGGGGTCATTTCACCGCTTAAAGCGCTCAACTTCCTGATTCACCAGTTCGATTCGGACATCGTGACCGTGGACTACCGTGTGCGCGGCTTCACCCGAGACGTTGAAGGCAAAAAGCACTTCATCGACCATGAGATCAATTCGATCCAGAACTACCTCTCCGATGACACTTACGACGCGTACCAGATGACTGACGTAAACGTGTACCAGGAAAACCTGTTCCACACCAAGATGCTGCTGAAAAACTTCGAACTGGATAACTACCTGTTCGGCGACGCCACCAGCAATCTGTCCTCTGAGCAACGCGCCCAGGTGACCGAGCGGGTGAAACACGAAATGCTCGAAATCTTCTACGCACGCAACATGGCGTAAAACTCTCGAACACAAAAAAGGCGACTCCATCACGGCAGTCGCCTTTTTTATTGCCGGATACACTCCCTGTAGGAGCTGGCTTGCCAGCGAAGACACCCAGTCAGGCAACCGAGGGATCAGATCCTGTAAGTACTCTTGGTCATCACCTTGGCCATCAGGCTCATCCCGAATTTTATCGGTGCCGGAAAGCGGAACCCGCCAGCATCCAGTGCACTTTCGGCATGCTGTTCTTCATCGATACGCATCTGCTCAAGAATTGCCCGGGATTTTTCATCCTCGGCCGGCAATTGTTCCAGGTGTTCGTTCAGGTGTTTGCACACCTGGTCTTCCGTAGCTGCAACGAACCCCAGGCTGACTTTATCGCTGATCAGGCCGGCCACTGCGCCAATCCCGAAAGACATGCCATAAAACAGTGGATTGAGGATGCTGGTGTGGCTACCCAGTTGATGGATGCGTTGTTCGCACCAGACCAGGTGATCGATTTCTTCTTCGGCGGCATGCTCCATGGCAGCACGCACTTGCGGCAGTTTGGCGGTCAGCGCCTGCCCCTGATACAGCGCCTGGGCACAGACTTCGCCGGTATGGTTGATGCGCATCAGGCCGGCAACGTGGCGCGTGTCTTCATCGCTCATTTTCGCATCCGGCTGCACGATAGCGGGCGACGGACGGTACGGCTGGCCACTGAAGGGCAGCAGGGTGCGCATCGCGGCATCGGCTTGCAGCAGAAGGCGGTCAATCGGCGAGTAGTGACGTTGGGTAGTCATGCTGACCTCCGGGGGGGAATTTCGGTGGCCAGTTTAACCCAAACGGCCGGGGAAGGATTGCGCCGGGTCAGTCGTCCCCGTAGGAGCTGGCTTGCCAGCGAACAAAGCGACGCGGTTAACCTGATTCACCGCGCTATCGTTCTTCGCTGGCAAGCCAGCTCCTACAAGGGTGGGGTGGTCAATCAGCCCGGCGGCCAGTGCATCTGGCGCTGACCCAGCACGTGCATATGAATGTGGTAGACGGTTTGTCCGCCCAATTCATTGCAGTTCATGACCACGCGGAAACCTTTTTCGCAGCCCAGTTCCAGGGCCAGACGCTGGGCGGTGAACAGAATATGCCCGGCCAGCGCCTTGTCGTCCTCGGTGAGGTCATTAAGGGTGCGCACCGGTTTCTTCGGGACCACCAGGAAATGTACCGGTGCCTGTGGGGCAATGTCGTGGAAGGCCAGTACCTGGTCGTCCTCGTAAATGATCTTCGCCGGGATTTCCCGGTTGATGATCTTGGTGAACAGAGTATCCACAGCTGTTTTCTCCGTTGTTTGGGCTGGCCAGAGTGTACTCATGGCTTATGCCAGCGCCCAGCCTTTTACCTTGAGTTGGATCAGCGCGGGCAGTAAGCCTTGTTGACCATGCCGGCGATTGTGCGAGTCAGCCAGCGCGAGCCGAGCCTTGGCAGGAAGGCAAGCCAGCGGTTGCGCCGTCCTGGAATAATGATCGCTCGATTCTTTTCCAGTGCGCGCACGGTGTAGAGCGCCACTTCTTCGGGGCTCATCAACAGCTTGCTGTTGGTCAGTTTGTCGCTGTTGAGCTGCGCGGTGCGGAAAAACGCCGTGCGGGTCGGTCCGGGGCAAAGCACGGAAACCTTGACCGCGCACTTTTTCAGCTCGACGCGCAATCCTTCGGAAAAGTGCAGCACATAGGCCTTGCTGGCGTAATAGGTGCTCATCCACGGTCCCGGTTGAAACGCCGCTACCGAGGCCACATTCAGGATCTGCCCGCCGCCCTGCAGGGCCATGCTGTTGCCGATGGCGTGACACAGGCGGGTGAGGGCGAGGATGTTCACTTCGATCAGATCTTGCTCGGTCATCCAGTCCTGGGCCAGAAACGGGCCGCATGTGCCGATGCCGGCGCAGTTGATCAGCAGATCGATCTGCCGGTCGCCTTCTTCCAGCTCCAGCAGGAATCCGGACAGGCGCAGCGGTTCGCCCAGGTCACAGGCACGGAACAACACTTCCACACCGAACCTTTGGGTCAGTTCAATCGCAATGCTTTCCAGCTGATCACGTTGTCGGGCCACTAGAATCAGGCTGCGGCCGCGCCGGGCCAGCGCTTCGGCCATTGCCAGGCCGATGCCGCTGGAGGCGCCAGTGATCAGAGCGTAACGGGTCATGCAGTTCTCCATCGCAACAGCTCCGCGCCGCGACGCAGGTGTCACGGGCCAGGAGCGCTGTTCATTCTTTCGCAGAGTCTACAGGGGGCTGGGCCTCTTCGGCTGCATCGTTGGCGGAATTTGGCAGCGGTTCGACCTCGACGTCGATTTCATCCGTGATGACCGAACTGCTTTCGTAGCTGCTCTGGGCGGCGCTTTCGTATTCATCCTGTATCGCCGTGAGACCTCCGGCCAGGGTGCCGACCAGGATCAGCGCGATAAATACCAGCCACAGCGATGACAATACCTTGACCGCAGTGCTGTTCGGCGGAGGTGGCGGGCCGTAGCGGTTGGCCAGTTCGTTTCCCGGGACGACCATGATCACAAACGGAAAGAAACTGCCAACAAACGGCACCAGGTTCAGCAGCCACAGCCAGCCGGACCAACCGGCATCGTGTAAACGCTGAACGGTGATCTGGATGCTGACGAAGGCAAATCCGACAAACAGGATCAACGCCAGAAAGCCGCCCAATATCAGGCCGGCGGTCGAATCCGCGCCGATGAGGGCCAGCGCGACCAAGGCAAACACCCCACAAACAGCCAGGAGCACAAGTGTCAGCACCAGCGTCCAGGCGAGGTATCGCAAGCGGCCGATACGGCCATCGAAACTGAATGGCTTGAGTGTGGCGAATTCCGCCACGGCTTCGCCGACGGGGGCGCGAGGTGGAGCGTAAGGAGACAGCGGATCCGCCAAATCTGCCTGGCTGCTGGCCGGGGTATGGTCATGCACGTCGGCGAGGTTCAACTCGATCGGTGTTTCGCCTTCGATGTGGGCGTCGATACCGGTTTTGCTCAACGCCTGGAGATAGGTCAGGGCATCGGCCTGCGACAGGTTGCGTTTGAGCGCTACCGGGCGCCCGCTGAACAGGCGCTCGATGGCCGCAACATCGCTTTTGAACAACTCGGCGAGGTTGAGCTTTGCAGTGGCGATGTCGACACCGGGCAGCAAGCCACCCTCGAAGACGATCTTGAAACGGTTTTCGTCCATATTCGAGGCATCCTTGTCGCGAGAGGTTGAAAGAAGAATCTTGTGTCCGGGCGAGTGTAAGGCCAGCCGGGTGAGGCTGGCCAAGTTTTACGGTCAGCGCGGCCAGCGTTTGTGCAACCGGGCCGCATGCTCCAAGGCCTGGCGGTACTCCGCGTCGAGACGTGCAATCAACTGCTCGACGCTCGGCAAGTCCTCGATTTCTCCCACACCCTGGCCTGCGGACCAAACGGTCTTCCAGGCTTTGGCCTCATCGCTCACGGGTTTGAGCTTGGAACCGAAGTTGATCTCGCCCTTGCCTTGCAAGGCGGCCGTGTCGAAACCGGCGGCCTCCAGGCTCTGGCGCATGAAGCTCGCGGGGACACCTGACACGGCTGGAGTATGGATGATGTCCGCCGCTTTGGAAGTCAGCAGCATTTCTTTGTAGGCTTCAGGTGCGTGACTTTCGGTCGTGCCGATAAATCGCGTGCCGAAGTAAGCCAGATCAGCGCCGAGCAATTGGGCGGCAAGAATTTCGTGGCCGTGGTTCAAGCAACCTGCCAGCAACAGGGTCTTGTCGAAGAACTGGCGGATTTCGGCAATCAGCGAGAACGGGCTCCAGGTCCCTGCGTGCCCACCGGCGCCGGCCGCCACGGCGATCAAACCATCCACGCCTGCTTCGGCTGCTTTCTCGGCATGACGACGGGTTGTCACGTCATGGAACACCAGGCCACCGTAGCCATGGACCGTGTCGACCAGTTCTTTCACGGCGCCGAGGCTGGTGATCACGATCGGCACTTTGTGTTCGACGCAGATCTGCAGATCCGCCTGCAGGCGTGGATTGCTGTTATGGACGATCAGGTTCACGGCATAAGGAGCGGGGTTTTCCAATGTCGCCAGCCCCGCTTCGATTTCCTCCAGCCAGGCCTTGAAACCGCTGCTTTCACGCTGATTCAGGGCCGGGAAGCTGCCGACCACCCCTTGGCGACAACAGGCGAGTACCAATTGCGGATTGGAAATCAGGAACATCGGCGCTGCCACTACGGGCAGACGCAAACGTTGTTCGAGCAGAGCGGGCAGCGACATTGGAAGTACCCCGGTGAGTTGTACCTATTGGATTTAGAACGGCCGAACGACGACCAGAATTACGATTGCCAGCAATATCAGAACCGGAACCTCATTGAACCAGCGATAAAAGACATGGCTGCGGGTGTTTTCGCCACGGGCAAAACGTTTTACCTGCGCGCCGCACATGTGGTGGTAGCCGATCAGAATCACCACCAGCGTCAGCTTGGCGTGCATCCAGCCACCCTGAGTGAAATATGCACTCGGATTGAGGCTGATCAGCCAGCCGCCGAATATCAACGTGGCGATCATCGCCGGCCCCATGATGCCCCGGTAGAGCTTGCGCTCCATGATGCTGAAGCGTTCCTTGCTGACGGTATCTTCGCTTTGGGCGTGATAGACGAACAGCCGTGGCAGGTAGAACAGGCCGGCAAACCAGCTGACGACGCTGACGATGTGAAGCGCTTTGAGCCACAGATAAAGCATTTTTGGTTATTCCCCAATTCACGGTAGCCGGAATAGTAGAGGCTTGAGGCTCCGCACGTCACCTTGACGGTTGTCGCAGGGGCGCGCGCGCCCTATTATCGACGGCTTTCCAGTGGGTTCGTTGAGGGCAGGTTTATGGTCAAGGTCGGTATCGTCGGCGGCACGGGTTACACCGGTGTCGAACTGCTGCGTCTGTTGGCACAGCATCCGCAAGCTGAAGTGGTTGTCATCACTTCCCGATCCGAGGCCGGCCTGGCCGTGGCCGACATGTACCCGAACCTGCGAGGCCATTACGACGGCCTGGCGTTCAGCGTTCCGGACATCAAGACCCTCGGTGCCTGCGATGTGGTGTTCTTCGCCACACCGCACGGTGTTGCCCATGCCTTGGCGGGCGAACTGCTGGCGGCCGGGACCAAGGTCATCGATCTGTCGGCCGACTTCCGCCTGCAAGACGCGGATGAATGGGCCAAGTGGTACGGCCAGCCGCACGGCGCACCGGAGTTGCTGGACGAGGCGGTTTACGGCTTGCCGGAGGTCAATCGCGAGCAGATCAGGAAAGCGCGCCTGATTGCCGTGCCGGGCTGCTATCCAACCGCAACGCAATTGGGTTTCATCCCATTGCTCGAAGCCGGCCTGGCCGATGCTTCGCATCTGATTGCCGACTGCAAATCCGGTGTCAGCGGTGCTGGTCGGGGTGCTTCCGTAGGCTCGCTGTACTCCGAGACGTCGGAAAGCATGAAGGCTTATGCCGTCAAAGGTCACCGTCACCTGCCGGAAATTCGCCAGGGGCTGCGTCGTGCAGCGGGCAAGGACGTCGGCCTGACCTTCGTTCCGCACCTGACACCGATGATTCGCGGCATTCACTCGACGCTTTACGCCACTGTTGTTGATCGCTCGGTGGATCTGCAGGCGCTGTTTGAAAAGCGCTATGCCAACGAACCGTTCGTCGATGTGATGCCGGCCGGCAGCCATCCGGAGACTCGTAGCGTTCGGGGTGCCAACGTCTGCCGTATTGCCGTGCATCGTCCTCAGGACGGTGATCTGGTGGTTGTGCTGTCGGTGATCGACAACCTGGTCAAAGGGGCGTCGGGGCAGGCCGTGCAGAACATGAACATTCTGTTCGGGTTGGACGAGCGTCTGGGCCTGTCCCACGCGGGCATGCTGCCGTAAGGTTTATCGAGCACAGCAAAAGGCCCGTTTGACGGGCCTTTTTGCATTCCGGGCCGGCGATTGGATTGGTTGATATACCATAACAATAGTTGACCGCTTTTCTAGGAGAAGCGGATAATGCGCGTCATCACGCAATATGACGGCGTAACGCCGGGAGATAGTCAGCATGAGCGTCGAATCCTTCACCCCCACGGCTTTGCAATTCACCCACGGTGCCGCGCACAAGGTGAAGAGCCTGGTCGATGAAGAGGGGAATGATCGCTTGAAGCTGCGCGTATTCGTTACGGGCGGCGGTTGTTCAGGTTTTCAGTACGGCTTCACTTTCGATGAAGAAGTGGCCGATGACGACACCATCGTCGAGCGCGAAGGTGTGAGTCTGGTGGTCGATCCGATGAGCTTCCAGTACCTGGCAGGTGCCGAAGTGGACTACCAGGAAGGTCTGGAAGGTTCGCGCTTCGTCATCAAGAACCCGAATGCGACCACCACCTGTGGCTGCGGTTCTTCGTTCTCGATCTGATCAGCTCACCTGTTTCACAAAACGCCGCATGGCCTCAGGGTCTTGCGGCGTTTTGCTGTGTGGAGGATTTATGCGGGGTAGATGGCGCCGAGTACGCGTAAACCACGGGCACCGGTAACGCTCGGACGGTTGGCTGCGATGCCTTCGAGGCAGCAATGAGCCAGCCATGCGAAGGCCATGGCTTCGACCCAGTCGGGGTCTACACCGTAAGTAGCGGTGCTGCTGACACTTGCGTTTGGCAACAGGTTGGCCAGGCGAGTCATCAGTGCGGTGTTGTGGGCGCCGCCGCCGCAGACCAGCAGTTCCTGCGTGTCTGCCTGGGCGCTTTGCAATGACTCGATGATGCTCAGCGCGGTCAGCTCAAGCAGCGTCGCCTGAACATCTTCGGCGCTGAAGGCTGGCAGTTGTGCCAGATGTTGCGTCAGCCATGGCAGGTTGAACACTTCCCGGCCGGTACTCTTCGGGCCTTTTGTGACAAAGAACGGATCGCTGAGCAGCGCATTCAACAGCGCCGGTTGAACGTTGCCACTGGCAGCCCATTGGCCGTCACGGTCAAAGTGATCGCCGCGTTGCTGATGAATCCAGGCGTCCAGCAGCACATTGCCCGGGCCGCAGTCGAAACCGGCAACCGGCTTGCCGGGCTCGATCAGGCTGAGGTTGCTGAAGCCGCCTACGTTCAGCACGGCGCGGTTGCCAGCCCGCTCTTCAAACAAGGCCTCATGAAAGGCGGGAACCAACGGTGCGCCTTGCCCGCCGGCTGCCACATCGCGGCTGCGGAAGTCGCTGACCACGGTAATGCCGGTCAGCTCCGTCAGCAGGGCCGGGTTGCCGATCTGCACGGTGAAACCGCGTGCCGGTTCATGGCGGATGGTCTGGCCATGGCTACCGATTGCACGAATGTCGTCAGGTTTCAGTTGCTGCTGAGCGAGAAGGGCATGGATCCCTTGGGCTGCCAGTTTTACCCAGTTCTGCTGGGCGATGGCGGAGCGGGCAATTTCGTCCGGGCCACTGGCGCACAAGCCCAGTAGCTCGGAGCGCAGGGAATCGGGCATCGGGATGTAGTGGGAGGCGATCAACCTGATCGCCGGGGCTTGCTCGATCAGCGCGATGTCCAGGCCATCAAGGCTGGTTCCGGACATCACACCTATATAGAACGCCATGACTTAACGCTTGCTCGAAGCTAGCAGAGTGGCTTTTTCCTGTTCCATGCGCGCCATCAGCGGCTGGCTTTGGGCGAGGAAGCGTGCGCGTTCGGCCTTGGCAATCGGATCGGCCATTGGCAGTTTCTGGCCCAGCGGGTCGACATGCACGCCATTGACCTGGAACTCGTAATGCAGGTGGGGCCCGGTGGAGAGGCCGGTAGTGCCGATATAGCCGATCACCTGGCCCTGCTTCACCGTGCCGCCAGTCTTCACGCCTTTGGCGAAGCCTTGCATGTGGCCGTAGAGCGTGGTGTAGGTATTGCCGTGCTGGAGGACCACGGTATTGCCGTAGCCACCACGGCGGCCGGCCAGCAACACCTTGCCATCACCGGCAGCCTTGATCGGCGTGCCGCGCGGCGCAGCGTAGTCGACACCTTTGTGGGCGCGGATCTTGTTCAGGATCGGGTGTTTGCGGCCCATGGAAAACTTCGAGCTGATGCGGGCAAAGTCCACCGGTGTGCGGATGAACGCCTTGCGCATGCTGTTGCCGTCAGCGGTGTAGTAGCTGCTGTTGCCTTGTTTGTTGGTGTAGCGCACGGCGGTGTAGGTCTTGCCGCGGTTGGTGAAGCGTGCCGACAGGATTGGGCCGTTGCCGACGGCTTTGCCGTTGACCACCTTTTGCTCGTAGATCACGTCGAATTCGTCGCCCTGGCGAATGTCCTGGGCGAAGTCCACGTCGTAGCCAAACACACTGGCCATGTCCATGGTCAGGCTGTGGGACAGGCCGGCACGTGCTGCGGATTGCGACAGCGAACTGTTGATCACGCCGTGAACGTAAGCGGAGCGCACGGTCGGTTTCGCGGTAGTGCGGTTGAACGTGTAGCCCTTGTCGTTCCTGGTCAGGCTGATGCTTTCGAGGTCGTTGAGCTTGCTGTGCAGGTTGCTCAACTGGCCGTCAGGACTCAGTTCGAATTCGAGTTTCTGCCCATGCTTGAGCTGGCTGAATTGCTTGGCCTGCTTGTCGCTGGCCAGTATTTCATGCACCGAGGTGGTGGGGAGGCCGACTTTCGCGAACAGCGTAGAAAGGGTGTCGCCCTTGCCAACGATCACTTCCCTGTGGCTTGCCGGCTTCTTTTCTTCGATGACCGGCGCCGGTTCGGCTTGAGCTGTTTCCTGAGTGTCCTCGGCGCTGTTGTCGATCTGCGCGAAGGGAGATGTTGCCGGTTCATTTGTGGCTTGAACGGCGTCAGCAGCGTCTTGATCTTGTGTCAGTTGTTCAGCAGGACTTTCCAGTTCAAGACTAAGGGTCGTCTTTTTGGCTTCAACATCGCTGGACGGGAATACCAGGAGCGCCAGGCTGAGAAGGGCGGCGATGCCACTTGCGGCAAGCAAGTGGGTCTTCGGGTAAAGCGGCGGCGCTTTAGACGATTCTGTGGTCATAAATGGTTTTGACTTTGAAAAAGATGAATTGGAAAAGATGAATGACATGATGAAGATGAAATAACTGTATAAAATATAACCAAATCATCTTTGAAGCAAGTCCGCAGGCACCCTGTCTGCGGATTGGCGTCCGTGCGCCGGGCAAACCTTGTATTTGACGCGCGATCTTGTATGGTTGGTTCCCTTTGAATCTGAGCCTTGCGGGTCTGTTATGAAGTCGGTTGAAGAGCAGCTAGCGCTGATCAAACGTGGTGCGGAAGAACTGTTGGTCGAGTCCGAGCTGATTGAAAAGCTCAAGCGTGGCCAGCCGCTACGTATTAAGGCGGGCTTCGATCCAACGGCTCCGGATCTGCACTTGGGTCACACCGTGCTTATCAATAAGCTGCGCCAGTTCCAGGAGCTGGGGCATCAGGTAATCTTCCTGATTGGTGACTTCACCGGGATGATCGGTGATCCGAGCGGCAAGAGTGCTACGCGCCCGCCGCTCACTCGCGAGCAGGTCCTCGAGAATGCCGAGACCTACAAGACTCAGGTCTTCAAGATTCTGGATCCGGAAAAAACCGAGGTGGCGTTCAACTCCACCTGGATGGATCAGATGGGGCCGGCCGACTTCATTCGCCTGACTTCGCAGTACACCGTGGCTCGCATGCTCGAGCGCGATGACTTCGACAAGCGCTACACGACCAATCAGCCGATCGCCATTCATGAGTTCCTTTATCCGCTGGTTCAGGGGTACGACTCGGTAGCTCTGCGTGCGGATGTCGAACTCGGCGGCACCGATCAGAAGTTCAACTTGCTCATGGGGCGTGAGCTACAGCGTGGCTATGGTCAGGAAGCTCAGTGCATTTTGACCATGCCGCTGCTTGAAGGCCTGGATGGCGTGAAGAAGATGTCCAAGTCCCTGGGCAACTACGTCGGCATCCAGGAAGCGCCGGGCGTGATGTACAGCAAGCTGGTCTCCATTCCGGATGTGCTGATGTGGCGCTACTTCGAATTGCTCAGCTTCCGCTCCATGGATGAGATCAATGCGTTCCGTGCTGATGTGGAGGCGGGTGCCAATCCGCGCGATATCAAGATCAAGCTGGCTGAAGAGATCGTTGCACGCTTCCATGGTGAGGAGGCTGCGGCCAATGCTCATCGTGCAGCCGGTAACCGTATGAAAGAAGGCGAGCTGCCGGATGATCTGCCAGAGATCGAGTTGATGGCTGCCGAAGATATGCCGATTGCTGCTGTCCTTAATAAGGCTGGCCTGGTGAAGAATTCGGCGATGGCACGAGATCTTCTCGGTTCGGGTGGTGTGCGTATCGATGGTGAGGTGGTTGATCGCACCTTTATATATGTCTTGGGTGCAACCCATGTTTGCCAGGCTGGCAAGAAGGCATTTGCGCGTATTACGCTGAAGGCTGAATAAAGTTGAAATAAAGTGTTGACGGCGAATTTTAGAAGCCTATAATTCGCCCCACTTCCGGCGCAGTCGAAACGGAAAACTCCTTGTAGAACAATGAGTTACGCAAGTTTCAGCAGCAGGTTGCTTCAGGTCAT